>NZ_JAWQUO010000010.1:0-151709 GCF_033446605.1 Iodobacter sp. CM08
TAGCAGCAGGGCAAGTGGTAGTCGTTGCTAGACTAAATATACCCTTTTGAATTCATAAAAAACAACAAAGCAGAGAGCGATGAGCTTTGGCTATAAGTACCTCAGGCATTAATAATTTCATATGAAATGGGAATGGAAAGTGCTAGTTGTTTAACAAATCAAGTGCAAATGAAAAAATATCAACTTATCAAAGGCATCGTCAGCGATTTGCAAATCAGTCATGGTTATGAAGATCTGGTTTTTACAGATAGCATAAAAAATACAGCAGGGAGTGCTGCGTCTGCAGCTGCTTTAATGGGGCAAGTATTTAATGCTGGCACTTTAGCAACAGCATCAGGTGGCGCTGAAATCAGCATGCAGTTTTTTACCTGCAAGTTAGATGAAAAAAGAGTTGCTGGCCGTTTTTATAAAATAGGCTTTAAAGATGGCGAAGAGATTGAATTTGTCGTCGAGAAAGAGGGCGATATTTACGCTGTTTTAGCAGCCAGAAGTGCCAATCAGCGATTGATTTGGATGTTGCCTCAACATTTACGTGGTGAAAAAGCACACTTTAAAAACGACATAAAATGGACAGTAATTTGCTCAATATTTGGTCCAATAGTATTTTCAATACTGTTATATATACTTGCACCTGAAAGCATCCCTGAGGTGCATCTTTGGAGACACCCAATTCCTTTGGGTGTTGCTTTTGTACTGTCTTTCTTAGGGAGTGTTATTTCTCGCTATTACTTTAGTCGTTTTGGTAAAGCTACTACACCTATTTTTGCCGCATTGGGTTATGAGCACCCAGAAAGTGTCGATTTACCAGCAATAAGTAATGCTGCACATAAACGCTATAAACAAGAGCATGGTAAGTTTGCCACTTCAGAGCCCGCATGGACTTGGCGTTATTGATTCAATGGATATTCAAAAAAATTATGTATTAATAAAAGGTGCAATCAGTGATTTGCAAATCAGCCATGGTTATGAAGATCTAGTTTTTACAGATAGCATAAAAAATACAGCAGAGGCTGCTGCTTCTGCTGCTGCTGCTTTAATGGGGCAGGTATTTAATGCTGGCACTTTAGCAACGGCATCAGGAGGCTCTGAAATCAGCATGCAATTTTTTACGTGCAAGTTAGATGAAAAAAGAGTTGCGGGACGCTTTTATAATGTGGGCTTTAAAGATGGCGAAGAGATTGAATTTGTTGTCGAGCAAGAGGGTGATATTTACGCTGTTTTAGCAGCCAGAAGTGCCAGTCAGCGTTTGATTTGGATGTTGCCTCAACACTTGCGTGGGGAAGAAGCTCATCTAAAAAGTGATATTAAATGGACCATTATTACTACAATTATTGGAGCTATTTTATATGCTATTTTTCTTCACCCATCAGGAATAAAGGATGATTTACTAGAGCCTATGTGGAGCAAAGTTTTTAATTGGTGTATGCCATTTGTTTTAGGCTTGGTTTTTAATGTGATAATTAGAATTTTTTTTAATCGCTTTGGAAAAGCTACCACACCCATTCTCGCTGCATTAGGTTTCGAAAGTCCAGAAAATATTGACTTACCTGCAATAAGTCGTGCCGCACATAAGCGATATAAGCAGGAGCACGGCGTATCGGCCGATTTGGATCCTGCATGGGTTTGGCGTTATTAAATACATAAAAATATACTAGCCATAGTGCCCACACGAACAATATTTTATAACAAATATAAACAGCCATATGACTAAATCGCTAAAAAATCGCACTTCCAATGAAAAAAAGGCGAGTAGAACTACGAATGTTGGCTCGCCCAATATAGGACGCCTCACTAACAATGGAAAACCTTATTTGCGCGTCTCTTTTATGCGTAATGGAAAGATATTTCAAAAGAAATTTTACGAGCATCTTTTAGGGGGACGGCAGCAAACTTTGCTTATTGCTCAAGAATGGCGGGATCAAATGTTTATTCTTTATCCTATTTATAATACCCAGCTACATGCCGCCACACACCTTTGCAAAGATAATACCTCTGGCCGCACTGGCGTGTTTTTACGTAAGATAGTGAGAGTTAAAAATAGCAAGATACACAACTATCTATTCTGGCAGGCTCAGACACCAACAGGAACCAAGCCATTTCAAAGCAAAAGCTTTTCAATACTGAAATATGGTACTGACCTTGCATATAGCATGGCTGTTACTGCCCGAGAAGGTTTTGAAAGCGCACTTAAATAAAGCACCCCTCAATGATTAACAAAAGAATTTAAATTTATGCCCAACAATGAAAAACCTATCAAAATAACCCCTGACAATACGATGGATGTATTTACTAACTCAGATGGGATTTTGGTTTTTTCTTCTAAAGATTCAATCAGCATGGATTTAACGAGCATTAAATCTGTTGGCATTGAAAATATTGTTGATATTGATAAGCACGAAATTACGCCATTATTTGACTCGGTATCTCATTACATCAAATTCCGTGGAAAAGGCGAGGTGCAGTTTTCTTATAATCTAAATGGCAAGCTCCTCGAGCTTGCCACTACAGACGTTCAAATTGTTATCAGGCGCAATGAAAACATTATTTTTAGACGAATGCCCGATTAGAGTCTCAAGCACTTTATTTCACTGTTTTCAAATACTACTGAACAGCTTTAATTTCTGCCGCGTTCGACGCTGAATCATTCGTCTCGGCGTCCTTTGTGCAAGCGCCTCCTAGTGGCATTCCAATAATCTACAACGCTGGGTGGTCGCCTCAAGCATCTCGCCCGGCGGGGGCAGCACTTGGCTGGAGGTTCGGATGACAGCGCCCTCCCATGGGGGGAAATGACCGTGACAGGCTGATACCTAACCCGTCGCTTAAGCCGCCCTACTGCTTAGCTAGAACGTTAGATATCGAAGTGGCCCGAAATAACCTGCCAAGACCGGAAATTGTCAAACCAGTTGTCGCCTCAATCGCTTAATTTTATGCCGTTCTTTGCTCCGCTTTTTTCCTTACAACCACCGTTTCAATTTCCGATGACTTTCCGACTGAATACATACAGAAATACGCAAGGTAAAATTACTGGGCTTGCACTGTGGCTGGCAAAAAAAACAAATTATGGTTATATTCATTGCATTTAATATTCTATATGGAACTATAAAAAGCGGCTACGCTACATGCATACCTTTTGATCAGTCAGGGGCAAACCATGCAGGCGTATATTGTTGGAGCAGACCACCTAGGGCATATCCCCAAATTGCTCGCCCACTATGGCATTACAATAGGCGAGCATATTACCGGCAGAAACCCATCGCATCAGCGCAAACCAAGCTGTTTAAAAGATATGGATATCATGATTTTATTTACCGATTTTTTAGGCCATAACGTCATGAAAAACTACCGTGCCGCGGCTGCCGCGCACCGTATGCATATCGTTACCTGCCGCAGATCACAAACTGCGCTGCAACAATCCCTACAAAGCTGCCCAGCCTTTAGCCAGATCAGCAGATAATGCAAAACGCCCTCAAAACGGAGGGCGTTGGCGTTTATTCTAGATCGGCATAGCTTTGAATCACCCTTGAGACTAGGCCGTATTCAATGGCTTCCTCTGGGCTCATCCAGTAATCGCGATCGATATCGTGCAATACTTTTGCTTGGCTTTGCCCCGTTTCTCTGGAAATCACCGCAGCAATGCGCTCTCTCATACGGATGATTTCTTTAACTTGGATTTCCACATCAGAAGCCGAGCCGCCCATGCCGCCGCTAGGCTGATGAATCAGAAAACGCGTGTTTTCTAAGCAAACGCGGCGCTCTTTTGGCACCGCCAAGAAAATATGCGCCCCCGCACTCGCTACCCAGCCGCTACCGATCATATTTACTGGGGCACGAATAAATTTGATGATGTCGTGGATCACATCGCCGGATTCCACATGGCCACCGGGGGATGAAATCAGCACATTAATCGGCTTGGCAGATTCTGTGGCCAGCGCAATGAGACGCCTAGCGGTGTCTTTTGCCATGACATCGTTGATGGGGCCAATAATAAAAACAAAACGCGATTCAAAGGCTTTTTCTTCCAGAAAGGCATCTTGCGAGCCCCCTGTTGACGCGGCTTCTTCAGACATTAAATGCTCCCTAGATGGTTAAACTTACAAACATCAACAGCAATCATAATGGAATACGCGCAGATTGCCATCTTTATTACATTATGCAGCCCAGAACTTCCTTACTAAATGCCTGAGCATTGACCCTAAGCAATACCCTTTAAGCTCACTTCGCCTACTCTGTTGAATACTTCGTAAGGATAAACAGAAAAAAAATGAGCTTTAACTCACTCAAGCTCGCTGGGCGAGAATTACTCCCCATTGTGCAAGGCGGTATGGGTGTCGGAATTTCGGCACATAAATTAGCGGGTGCAGTGGCCAAAGAAAATGCCGTTGGCACCATTGCCAGCGTGGATTTACGCCAACATCATCCAGATTTGCTGGCCCAAACACACCGCTGCCTAGATGCAGATTTAATCGATAAAGTGAACCTAACCGCGCTAGACCGGGAGGTTCGCGCGGCAAAAGAGATCGCCAATGGCTGCGGCCTGATTGCCGTCAATGTAATGAAAGCCGTGCGCGATCATGTGGCATTGGTTAAGCAAGCTTGCGAAAGCGGCGCAGATGCCATTGTTATGGGGGCAGGCCTGCCGATTGATTTACCAGAAATGATCGCCGATTTTCCCAAAGTAGCCCTGATCCCTATTTTGTCTGACGCGCGGGGTATTGCCATTATTTTAAAAAAATGGCTAAAGAAAGGCCGCCGTGCCGATGCGATTGTGATAGAGCACCCCGGCCACGCAGGTGGGCATTTAGGCGCTGCACGCATCAGCGAAGTGCATGATCCACGCTTTGATTTTGCCAAAGTGTTAGCCGATTGCTACGCCCTATTTGAAGAGCTGGGACTAGGGCGCGACGCTCCCAAGCTGATCGTGGCTGGCGGCATTGATAGCCATGAAAAAGTAAGCCATTGGCTAAATAATGGCGCAGATGCCGTGCAGTTGGGCACGCCTTTTGCGGTTTGTGAAGAAGGCGACGCGCATATCAATTTTAAACACACCCTGATTCATGCCAAGGCCGATGACTTGGCCGAGTTTGTAAGCGTGGCTGGCCTACCCGCCCGTGCCGTTGCCACGCCGTGGCTAAAACAATATCTGCGCCGCGAAAGCCATTTGCAAGCCCTCGCCAAAGCCGACCCACGCCGCTGCACTCAGCGCATGGATTGCCTAAGCCATTGCGGCTTGCGGGATGGTTTAAGCAAGGTCGGCCAGTTTTGTATCGATTTAAAACTGGCCTCGGCCATGCATGGCGACGTGGATAAGGGGCTGTTTTTTAGAGGCAACGGCAGTCTTCCTTTTGGCGAAGCTATCCGTCCGGTGCGTGAGCTGATTGATTATTTGATGAATGGCAGAATGCAGGCGGTTTAGGTTTATGCGAGCAAAACCCAAATCTTGAACCACAGAGGACACGGAGTTACGCGAAAAAAACCAAGGTCAATAATTTGTTTTATTTGTGTTTTTCGTAGATATCTACTTTATTTTAGAGCCTTAGGGTGGGTTAGGCCGCCAATATACTCAATAGAAACACAGCATCATCCAAGCCGTAAGCCACCGCCGCGCCACGGTGGCTTACGGCCGAAAACGTTTTCATTTTTAATGCGCAGAAAACGCAGCCTAAGCCACCCTAATAAACTCTTCACTCCCTTAACAACCTCAAACCATTTAACACCACCAGCAAGCTCACCCCCATATCGGCAAATACCGCCATCCATAAGGTGCCGTGGCCTGCCAATGTGAGCGCTAGAAACAGCGCTTTCACCAGCAATGCTAGTGTGATGTTTTGCACCAAAATACGATGCGTGGCTTGCGATAGGCGGATAAATTCTGGGATTTTGCGTAAATCATCGTCCATCAGCGCTACATCGGCGGTTTCGATGGCGGTGTCTGTACCTGCCGCGCCCATAGCAAAGCCAATATCGGCTCGCGCCAATGCAGGCGCATCGTTAATCCCATCGCCCACCATGCCGCTAGCTGAAGGCAAGCCCTCAACGATGCGCAGCTTATCTTCCGGCAAGAGGTTGCCGTGCGCCTGAGTGATGCCTAGCTGCTTTGCCATCGCAGCCACGGTGTGGGTGTTGTCCCCCGATAAAATCACCGGTTCTACGCCCAGTTTTTTGAGCTGAGCGATCGCCTCTAGGCTATTTGGCCTAAGCGTATCCGCCACGGCAAACAGCGCCAGCACCTTATCTGCGGCCAGTACCACCACCGATTTTCCCTGCACTTCCAGCGCTTCTAATTGCAGCTCTAGCGCTGGCGAGCAAAGGCCTAGCTCTTCGATCAAACGGTGATTGCCCATATGGTAGAGCGTGCCGTTAATTTGGCCGCTCAGCCCTCGCCCTAGCAGCGCTTTAACCTCGCCGACTTCAGCGTAATCGCTGATCTTTGCAGCAATGGCTTTAGAAACAGGGTGATCCGAACGCGCCCCAAGGCTAGCGGCGATGCGCTGGGCATCCGCGATGCTGACATCTGCCAGCGCAATCACATCGGTTTGCACTGGTTTGCCAAAGGTCAACGTGCCGGTTTTATCTAACGCCAAGCTTTTTAATTTGCGCCCTTCTTCTAGGTAAGTGCCGCCCTTAATTAAAATGCCCAGCCGCGCCGCACGGGCAAGGCCGCTAACGATGGTGACTGGCGTAGAGATCACCAGCGCACAGGGGCAGGCAATCACCAGCATGGCTAAGGCTCGGTAAATCCACTCCAGCCATGCGCCTCCCATCAAGAGCGGCGGCACAATCGCCACGGCCAGCGCCAGCGCACAAACTGCGGGGGTATAAATCTTGGAGAAGCGATCAACAAAACGCTGCGTTGGCGCACGCACGCCCTGCGCCGCCTCTACCGCATGGATAATCCGCGCCAGCATGGTGTTGCCAGCCGCCGCCGTTACCCGATATTCAAACGAGCCGGTTTCATTGATGGTGCTGGCAAACACCGTATCGCCCACTGTTTTTTCTACCGGCAGACTTTCACCGGTAATCGCAGCCTGATTAATAAACGAGTTGCCAGAAATCAGCTCGCCATCCAGCGCAATCCGTTCACCCGGCTTCACCCGCAGCACGCTGCCTAATGGAATATCTGCGGCGGGCACATCCAACCAACTGCCGTCAGGCTGGCGTACCGTCGCTTGCTCTGGGCTGAGCTGCAGCAAACCACTGATGGCATTGCGGGCGCGCCCTAGCGATTTGGCCTCAATCAGCTCGGCAAGGGTAAATAGCACCATAACCATTGCCGCTTCCGGCCACTGCCCAATCAGCAAAGCCCCACTCACCGCAATACTCATCAAGGCATTGATATTTAAATCGCCATTGGCAATGGCAATCCAGCCCTTTTTATAGGTGCTTAGCCCGCAGACCAGCACCGCCACAATCGCCAGCAGTGCCGTTAACCAAACTGGCATGGACAACCAATCGCAAGCCTCTGCCCCAACAGCAAATATTCCGGCCAGTGCCAGCGGCCACCAAGGCTTCGCCAGCTCCACCGTTTGCACCTTGCTGCCGTCATCCAGCTTGGGCGTAAAACCCAGCTCGGCAATCGCCTGCAAAATAGCGGGCAAAGCCGCCTCGCTATGCGATACCGTGAGCACCCGCTGCAGCAAATTAAACTGCAAGCCCTTTACATCACTCATCCCGCCCAGCTTTTTACGGATCAGCCCTTCCTCGGTGGGGCAATCCATTTGCAGGATATAAATCCTACTCAGCACGCCATCTGCCTGCGGCAAAGGCGGTGGGGGCGTACCAATGGCTCGGTAACGAGGCTTGGCGGCAGATGAATGATTGCAACAGCTGGACATGATGCGTACTCCTGATAGGCTTTAGAGCATTACACAGCCTGAAGTCACTATAGGGTCAAGTTTAATTTTACAAAATGGCGACTGCGGTTTATTTATGAGCAGTTTTGTTAAATACGCACATCACGGATTCACTTTTTTTCTGGCATCATAAATATACACTTCAAAAAAATAATCTATTACAATGGATGTTAATTATCTTAATAATTACTGTAATGGATGATTATGGCCAGAACACCCACCACTCCCCTTGACCCACTACAGCGCGATGCCTTGATCTCCCTTGGCCAACGTTTACGTATCTGCCGAGCCAGCCGGAGTGATTCAATTGAGCGCATGGCCGAGCGGATGCAGTGCTCCATCACCACCTATATGGCACTAGAAAAAGGCCTGCCTACCGTTCAGATTGGTTTTTTAGTCAAGGCGCTGGCCATTCTGGGCTCGCTAGACAGCTTGCAGCAGGTCGCCCCCATTTCGGCGGATGTGCTTAATAAAATAGCCAGCGGCACAAAGCGGGTGCGCGGGCAGAATGCAACGACGCCGGACGAGAAGGAAATTGACTTCTGATGGACAACTTAAAGCAGTTCATATTGGGGCTCTTTCAGCCCAATGCCACAATGGCCACCCCAGCTGCGCTGGTAAAGCTGGAGCGAAACGGCCTGATGGAATACGGCACGCTAAGCTATGGCCGCCGCTATTTGCAAACACACGCCCTAAGGCTCCACCCTGATCCTGATATTGCAAAGCCCATTAGCGATTTGCTTCCCCTTAGCTTACGTGATGACGGTGCACTCCCCCCTTATGTGCTCGATTCCTTGCCTGATACTTGGGGCAGGTTGGTGGTTGCTACCGCCAACCCCGGCGTAGCGATGGACAATATAGAGCTGCTTAAACGCACCAATGCTAATCGGGTTGGTGCCGTAGTTGTAATGCATGATCAGCCTGAAACCCAGGCCACCATGTCGCTTGCCGAATTATTTGAAGGCGCCATGAATATTCAGTACGCCATCGATGTGCCGGCAGATATTCGTAGGCTACTCACCTTGGGCGGATCATTGGGTGGCGCACGACCCAAGGCGAGTCTAATGCACAACGGTGCATTATGGCTGGCCAAGTTTGCCATGCGTGAGGATACGTTCGACTGCCAGCGAGTTGAGGCTGCAACACTCAGCCTGGCAAAAAAGTGTGGCTTAAGGTGTAGTGAGTTTGAAACGCAAACAGTCCATCGTTCAACCGCCCTACTTGTAAAACGCTTCGACCGGCAGCAAACAGCGGATGGCGAATGCCGAATCCATTTTCTTTCTGGCTCAGGCCTACTCAACCTGCCTTTTAAATCAGGCATGGGGAGTTATGTTGAGTTAGCCAAGGCTTTAACACGCTTTGGTAGCGCTCCCGCTCAGGATTGTCAGGAGTTATTTCGCCGTATGCTATTCAATATCCTGATCGACAATACCGACGATCACCTTAAAAACCATGGCTTCTTACATGACGGCAAGGGCAAATATCGTCTGGCACCGCTTTATGATGTACTCCCCCAAGCAACAGGCCATGGCTATATGGGCCTTGCCCTTGTGGGCAATAATGATGCGCCATCTATTGCAGATTTACAGGCGAATGCCCATGCCTTTCATTTTCGCCCACCGGAAGTGATCCCTATATTTGAGGCACTACTGAGGCAAATCCAAACACAATGGCAAAGCACCATGCTTGAAGAAGACGTAGAGCCAAGAGATCTCGCCCGCTTAGCCAGAACCCTTGACCCCTTACACCAACGCTGGCAAGCAAGACTGCGCGATGCTGACGCAGTAAACTGAGACCACCACGCCCCAACAAAGAGTATGCATCATGAAGATCGGCGAACTTGCCCTAGCGGCCCAGTGCACAGTAGAAACCATTCGGTATTACGAAAAAGAAGCCTTATTGCCGGAGCCTGCCCGCACCAGCGGCAATTATCGTGATTACAGTGATCTGCATTTAGAGCGCCTAAGCTTTATCCGCAATTGCCGAGCGCTGGATATGACGCACCAAGAGATTAAGGCGCTGCTGGCGCTGATGGATAGCGGCGACGACAATTGCGCATCGGTTAACACCCTGCTTGATGCGCATATTGAGCACGTTAGCGTGCGCATTGCGGAGCTGCTTAAGCTGGAGCTGCAGCTTAAAACACTTAGGCAACAATGCCAAAGCGAGCAATCGGTACAAGAGTGCGGCATTGTGCAAGGTTTAAACAATATGGAAGTCAGCAATGCCCCAGAAAGGCATACTCATTTAGGCTAGCAGCCTGTTGGACTTAGGCGGTCGAAAGCGAGCAATCGCATAAACGAGGGCAGATTTTGCAGCCGACTGATGCTAAGTCCGACAGACTGCTAGAGCCGCTAGAGCCGCTAGAGCCGCTATCGGCAAGCATGATGCTTTTTTTTACTAGCTAAGTTCACTTTTTTAGTAGCAAGTTGCAAGCGCTCATTGCACGTTTGATGTAATTGCCCGTACGTTTCGTAAGCTCGTTATTTACACATAGGCCATCCATGTCCCCTTTTTTTAGAAAGCTATCTCTTTACATCGTTGCCCGCCCGCGCCTTGCGGCCAAGCTGATGAAATTTGGCTTTAACTGGTTTCCGGCAATTCGCCGCACCGGCTGTAAAGTCACTGAAGTATCGCCCGATGTGCGCTATATCCGCGTAACGCTGCCGCTAAATTGGAAAACCCGCAATATCAACGGCACCATTTTTGGCGGCAGCATGTTTGCCACAACCGACCCTTTTTATATGAGCATGCTGTATTTCAATCTGGGCGATGAGTATGTGGTGTGGGATAAAGGTGGCACCATCCGCTTTAAGCGCCCTGGCCGTGGAGTGCTGCTGGCCGAATTCAGAATTGACGAGGCCGAGCTGCAAGAAATCCGTGATCTGCTCGCCCTTACTCCAGAAATAGACCGCATTTATCCGATACAACTGATCGACCAAAAAGGCTATGTCTGCGCCGAAGTAGAGCGCGTGCTGTATATCGCCCACAAAAGCGCTTACGACAATAAAATGGCCGAGCGTCGAGCCAAAAGGGATGGGCTTGCCGCCGCTGCAGTAGAAGGCTAAATGTGCGGGATGCAGCTTGCTTATGTCGGCGCATCACTTGGGCGCTGCTGTTGAGTTATAAATCTGGCGGCTTGCAGCCCTTTGCGACAACTAAAGTTACATAGAGCCTTAGAGTGTATGAAATAGCGCTAAACCTTGAATCACAGAAGAATGAGCGCACAGAGGACACAGGCTCGAATCGGAGCTTTATTTCCTCCGTGAAACTCTGTGGGTCTCTGTGTTCTTTGTGATTCAAGATTTAACCAACGATTTATATAACTATTTTTTTCTTGGCTCATATAGGCGTGCACCCGCTATACGAAGAATGAATTTAAGCCATGACCAGCAAAGCCCACCCCGCCAGCATGGTCCCCACAAAAGCAATGCCATAGCAAAGCAATCTTGCCAAGGGGCCAGTATGGATGCCTACATCGTGCAGGCTATGAAAAATGCGGTGTACTGCGTGCCATAAAAACAGCGCAATAATGGCAAACAAAAAGACTTTGCCAATAAAGTGCTGAGCAAAGCCTTGCATGTTGGCGTAAGAAAACACTTCAGCAGGCAAGATGCCGAGCGGCACGGCAAAGCTGGTGATAAACACCAGCATGGCACCAATCAACGCAGACAACATGCCGCCCGCACCAAATAGCAGCCAAAAGATGGGCTCATTAGTTCGTTTTAACTCAGCTTTCATCACAGCCCCCTAGCTAAAAAGCAGACCACAGCCAGCAGTAAGCCACTGGCTAATACGGCGGCAACAATGCCTGTTGCTGTGATGACTGCCGCCCCTAGCCGCTGACCAGAAATAATCACGGGGGGCAAAGTGCGCGGCATGATTTTGAACCAAGTGTAGCCGTGGTAAAGCATCATCAGCAGAATGGCGAAGTTAATCAGCAGCATGATCGCACTGCCGCTAAACACCAGATAAGCATTCCATGCGGCCTCGCCACTGGCTAAGCACAGCACGCCAGCCAGTAGCTCTAGCGCATAAGCTAAAACAAAAAACGCCGTGCCCTCGTGCACCATATATTCAATAAAGAAAGGATCGCGACGCCACCAGCCAGCCATGGGGCGGATGTAGGGTTTTCTGGCGCTCATTTGCAGCCCTTCGTGTTCGTTGGCAAGAAGCGAAAGAAAAAGTCCTTCGCGCTGGCCATTTTGTTGATATTCACCGCATTGGCTGGGTCCACCATCTTTGGGCAAACCTCAGAGCAGTAGCCAACGGCGGTGCAGTTAAACACCCCTACTTCAGAGTTAATCAACGCTTTGCGCTCCTCTGCGCCGCCATCTCTGGAATCCAAGTTATAACGCTGCAACAGCGCAATCGCACCAGGGCCAATAAAGTCAGGATTTAAGCCCACTTGCGGGCAGGCGGCGTAGCACAACATGCAGTTGATACAGCCTGCAAATTGCGAATAGACATCCATTTCGGCGGGTGTTTGCAGATATTCGCCTTGCTCCAGTGCGCGGACGTCTTTGGGGATGAGATAGGGTTTTACGCTTTCTAGCTTTTCGATAAAGCTGTCCATCACTACCACCAAATCGCGCTCGATAGGGAAATGCGCCAGCGCCTCAATTTTTACGCCATTTGGATGATCGCGCAGAAAAGTCTTACAGGCGAGCTGCGGCTTGCCATCCACCATCATGCCGCAACTACCACAAATGGCCTGGCGGCAAGACCAGCGAAAACTTAGCGTGCCGTCCAGCTCGTCCTTGATATAGTTCAGCGCGGCCAAAAGCGATAAATCATCGCTATAAGGAACGACATAATCCTGCCAAATAGGCTGCTGATCTTGCTCGGGGCGGTAGCGCAGTACCGATACTTTAATGCTTGCCTCACTCATGCTTTGCTCTCCTGCAATTCGGCAGCTTCACCTGCTGCGCCATAGGCGCGCACTCTGGGTGGGGAGCGGGTGATTTTTACATCGCCGTAAGTCAGCGTGGGGGCAGCGCTGCCCTGATAATGCGCTAGCGAGTGCTTAAGAAAATTCACATCATCGCGCTCTTCAAAGCCATCCAAGCGTTGATGCGCGCCGCGTGATTCACGGCGGTTCAGCGCCGAATGGGCAATGGCTTGGGCTACATCTAGCTGGTAGCCAAGCTCAATCGCTAGCAGCCATTCGCTATTCCAAACGGTGGATTTATCTTCGATATTGATGTATTGAAAGCGGGTTTTTAGCTCGGCTAGTTTGTCGCAAGTGGCTTGCATGCTGTCGTGCAGGCGATAAATGCCGCAGCCTTCTTCCATGGTCATCGCCATTTCGCGGCGGATATCAGCAACGCGTTCACTGCCAGTTTGTGCTTTAAGCTGCTGTGCGGGCAAAGCGGCGGCCTCGGCCAGCTTGAGTAAAGCCGCGCTATCATGCGGCGGGGCCGAGTGGGCAAAACGCGTGGCCGATTCGCCCGCCACTTTGCCAAATACCGATAACTCGGCCAAAGAGTTAGACCCCAAGCGATTCGCCCCGTGTATCCCTACGCTGGAGCATTCACCGGCGGCAAATAGCCCCGCCAGTGGCGCTGCGCAATGAATATCCACCGGAATGCCGCCCATGGTGTAATGCACCGCAGGGCGCACTGGGATGGGCTCGGTAACGGGGTCTACCCCCATAAATTCACGTGCCAGTTCGCAAATTTGCGGCAAGCGCTCGTGCAGCACTTTGGCACCTAAATGGCGTAAATCCAGATGCACTACCGCGCCATAGCGGCCTTCAATGGTGCGATTTTTTTGCATTTCATGCCAAAAGGCCTGCGATAAGCGATCACGCGGGCCCAGCTCCATGGCTTTGTTGCGCGGCTTGTCGCTACAAGGGCCTAGGCCGTAATCCTGTAGATAGCGATAGCCCTCTTTATTGAGCAGAAAACCACCCTCGCCCCGGCAGGCTTCAGTAAACAGTAATCCAGTGCCGGGCATGCAGGTAGGGTGGTATTGCACGAATTCCATATCGCGCAGCGGCACGCCATGGCGATAAGCCACCGCCATGCCATCACCAGTCACGATGCCGCCATTTGTGTTTTCGCGAAATACCCGCCCCGCACCACCGGTCGCCATGACTACCGCGCCAGCTTCAATCAAAATAAATTCGCCGCTAGCAATTTCGATCGCCAACACACCCTGTACGCGGCCATCGGCCACGATAAGATCGAGCATAAAGTATTCGTCAAAGCGACGAATCGAAGGGTATTTGATTGAGGTTTGAAACAGCGTGTGCAGCATATGAAAGCCGGTTTTATCGGCAGCGAACCAGGTGCGCTCAATCTTCATGCCGCCAAAGGGGCGAACATTGATATGGCCGTCGTCCTTACGGCTCCATGGGCAGCCCCAATGCTCAAGCTGCACCATCTCACGCGTGCATTCGCCGACAAAATAATCGACTACATCCTGCTCGCACAGCCAATCGCCGCCAGACACCGTGTCATTAAAGTGATGCTCAAGGCTATCGTGCGCCTGCACCACCCCCGCCGAGCCCCCCTCTGCCGCCACCGTGTGGCTACGCATTGGGTAAACTTTAGAAAGTAAAGCCACCGTTTGCGTTGGGCCTGCCTCTGCCGCAGCAATCGCCGCCCGCAAACCCGCCCCGCCCGCACCTACAATCACCACATCCGCTTTATATACCCGCATACCACTCCTGCTTACGCCTCAGCGAATAAAACCTGAAGCTACACAATGTAGGGCGATTTAGCAGAGTACCGCTTGATCCTGATCACATAGCGGGCGCTTAGGTAAGCGTAAGTATTAAATATCTTACGTCAAACATAAATACTCCAGCTTGACTAAGAAGAGAGCTAAAGACTAAGGCGTAGAAAACGGGCACGCGTTATCTAGAAGGAGAACCCACGCAGATTTACATCCGCAACACCGCAATCACTTGCTGCACCCGCTGCGCTATCGTTCCAGTGAGCAGGGTGTACGCTACGCCGCGCTTTATAAGCTGCTGCTCATGCCATAGGTGCTGGCGTTGGCGAAAGGCATCCCCTTGGCGTGTGCCGTCTTGCACAAAAGCAAAATCAGGGGCGAGTAAGAAGGTGAAGGAATAGGTGCGCTGGGCCAGTTGTAATAGCTGCGGGTTTACCTTAGCAAACATCGCTTGGCTATAAAAAAGTGTACTTAAGGGCGTGGTATCGCAAAATAAATACTGCCGAGCTTGCGTTTGCAACTGCTGCTCGCGTTGGATTTGAGTTTGAGCAATCACCAATAAATCAGCGTATTCAAGCTGGCCATCTTTTGCCTGCCACAGCTCGCGGCCATATTCGGCGGCGTAGAGCGTGGCAAACTCATCGGCCAGCCGCTTGGCTAAGGTGCTTTTACCGCTGGATTCGCCCCCCAGCAAAGCAATGCGTTGTATATCTGGCAGCATAAAATCCTGATAAACCCGCGCCGAAAGCCATTGCTTTGCCTGCTGTGGATTATTGCGAATTTGCGTGGCACTAATGGGAAACTGCTGGCGATCGGGATCAAAAGCAATGTGCTGCACAGGATGAGTAGCCGTTGATAAATAGGCGGCAAAGCCTGGGCCATAGCTTTCACTACTAAATACCCTGTCTGGCCTAAAGCCAAGGCGCAGCAGCACTTGCCGCACAAATTCTCGCTGTACATTATCTGATGCACAATCATCCGGCAGCTGCAGCTCGGGCCAGCTTGCCAAGCGAGCGGCATCCAGCACACACACTTGTGCCCAAGGAAAGGCTGCCTTTAGCCATTGCCGCCGCAAAGTGCTGTGACTCAATACCTGGCTGGTATAACTAAGCAGCAAAAGCTGATCACAATGCTGCCTAGCAAAGTTAATCAGCGCCTCATGGCCTAAATGCAAGGGGGCAAATTTGCCGACAATTAATCCATATCGCAGCATCAGGAACGCACGTTGACGCATTGCAGCTCGCGCCGCCAGCAATACAGGCCATACAGCACATTGCACCAGTACAGCAGATAAAAGATTGCCGTAAGCGTTAGGCCACGGGATAAATACAGCGGAATTGAAATGCTATTGACCACCAGCCAGCAAGGCCAGTTTTCTATTCTGCGCTGCACCAGTAAGAGCTGCGCCAGCACGCTAAATGTCAGCACCAGAGAATCAATATAGGGGGCGTAGGCATTGGTAAAATAATGCAGAAGCGTACCGTAAGCCAGTGCCACGAGCAGTGCCAAGGCTACACGTAAGGCAATAAACTGGGGCTTGGATCGCCGCACCGGCAAGGCGCTGCCTGCATGGCCGCGCAGCCATTGCCACCAACCTAGCAAACTGGTCACAATAAAAAACAGCTGCAAAGTGACATCGGCATACAGCTGGCTACTAAAAAACAGCCAAGCAAATAAGCCGCAGCCCAGTAAACCCACCCACCACGTATGCGGGCTGTTTCTGGCGGCAAGCCAGACTGAAATGGCAAAGCTAATGTTGGCGGCAAGCTCAAGAGGGGTAGTAGCAAACATGGTGGCCTTAGATTACTTTGCTGATGTTACGCAGTAAGATCAAAAAATACGCAACCAACTAAAAACACAAACTGCACAAGCAGATGCCGCATGACCCTTACTTTTTGATTATTAAGTAACTCATCTACGCATTATGCTAAAAAAGCTGAGAGAGATTCTCACTGTTTAATCCATTTTTTTCGTGGATAAATAGTCTTTGTGTATAACGTCAGTTACTTTATTGAAACCGGCTCTAAAATATCCGAAGTGTATTGAATAACTTTGTCCTTGAAAATTGTCCCCTCAGATATTTGGATGGCCCATTCGCCTAAGATTTGCTGCAATACCTGCCTGATTGCATCTGGCGCGGCGGTTCCAACGTAGCGCATTTCTAAAGCACCATTGGCGGCCTGATGTAGGGTAAATTGCGCCAAGGCAAAGGGCTGCATGGCTTGGCTGATATCCACATTATTAACCCAGCGTCCATCAAAACTTTTAAAACGCACCGGTGGCCGTCCACTTAGGCCAATCAATACTGGCAAGCCATCCCGTATTTGCAATGAGGCATAATCGCCGGTGCGATAGCGGCGCAGTGGCAGCCACGGGTTAAAGCCGCCCGTTAGCGTGATTTCGCCCCGCTCCCCCTGCACCACTTCCCGCCCTGTGGCATCCAAAATCTCTAGCCAAAGCCAAGGTTGCAATAGCACATGGCCACCACGGGCCGCGTCGTAAACCGCAATCGGTCCTGCCTCATTCATCGAGTAAATATCCAACACTGGGCAATGAAAACGCGCTTCTAATTTTTGGCGAACCCCCGCTAACATCTGCATTGAGGTGGATAAAATAGCCCTTGGGCAATGCCGCAAAGGCAGTGCCGCCAAAACCATTAGCGAGATAGGGTCTCCCGTAATTAGCTCTGGGGCCAAATCATCCAAATAAGGTGCGGGGTCAAGCGGATCTCGCCACTCGCTGGGGTTGAGGTTGATTTTAATTAGCCCCGCCTCGTTTTGCAGTGGGTTAAGTGATACATAGCTAAAGCAGCGTTGCTGCGCCCCAATCAATGCCACACCTAACTGGCCGCTAGCTGCCGCAGGAAATACATTAAACAAGGCTAAAGCGCGCCGGTGAAAAGCCTGATAGCGTGCGGCCACTAAGGGATGCGAAGGCACGATTAAAGGGTGGCCGCTGCTGCCACTGGTGCTAAACGCAATCAGCTCATCCAGCGGTAAGCCATTAGGAACAAATTGAGTCACATCTCGGCTTAAATCTGCACGGCAAGTGGTGGGCAGCTGCAAAAAATCCAGTGCATCGTTCCCCAAAAAATACGGCACATCGCGGCGGCACATGGCTAAAAAATCAGTCAGCCAAGCAGGCTGCGCCTTAAGATTGGATGAAATCAAATGGGGCAATGGGGCAATTAAGGCCTGTTGGATATACGCACTGACGGCAGCTTGATGGGCGCGGCTCAAGCGGTGCCCACTTTGATTACGGTAGTACGGGGCGTGGGGATGACAGATTAATCGCTTAAGTAATGCTAAGCCCGTGGCGGATATATCGGGAAAATAATCAAGATGAATGCCTTGCTCCATAGCTGCGGCCACGGTTATTCACGCATCCATTTGTCTGCCGCATTTTGTGCTTCTTCCCGCGCTAGGGCAGCGCGGATTTTCTCTGCACGCTGCGCGGGTGTTTGTTGGCGGATTTCTTCAGCCCGGGCCAGAATATCGGCCTCTTCTTTTGTGAGATCTTCGCTGACTCTTTGTTCTGGCGTTAGTGCGGCCCGACGCGCTACTTCAGCAACGCTAATATCCCATTCGCGCTGCTCTGCTGCGCTCATCACCACTTCAGCGCTATTTTCCACCTTGGTAGTCGGCTCGGCGGGCGAAGCATCAGGGCGGCCGCGCATAATCCAGCCAAGGTTCATAACGGTCATGAGCAATAGTAAAAACATCATCAGCCACAGAGCGAATAGCCAAAAGCTCCCTGCGGCATAACGCTCATAACTCGCGATAGATGATCCTAAAAGTAGACCAAACCCCGAAACTAAAGCCGGCATTTGCCCCTGTGCTTTCTCGCGCCCAAAGCCCCAAAGTAGCAATAAATAAGCTAAGGCGCTGTTTAAGCATAAATCAATCAGGCTATGGCTTGGCAGCTCGGCGTAGTGGGTGCTTAGGCCCAATAATCCAAGGCCAAGAATAAGTTGTATTAGCCACATAGGGCACCTAGGGTCTGTTGACGTTTCATTCACAATTGCGCTGAGGCGGAAAACGGCTAGGCACAAGGCATGCGACGAAGGTCATAACGAGTTATTACCGAGGAGCATAACGCAGTGAATGGCCGTTTTCCACCTCAGCCCTTCGGGTTGACTGCATTTTTGGGGCTGCACGGCGTTAAAAATCGCTCATGGTACTCGTACCATGTCGCAATTTTTGCCTTGTTCAGCCCCAAAACTGCAGCCAACGCAGCCGTGAATGAAACGTCAACAGGCCCTGGTAATCTGACGAAACATTTAAAATAGCTGACACTTTGCCAGTATATCGGATGGCCCGATTACGCTCGCAAATCAATCACCAGCGTTACCGTGAGAACGCTTTTGCCGCAAGTTTTTAAGCAAAAAAACGCCGCTACCCAATGCAGGATAAGCGGCGCTTTTGCATTAAACGGGGCATGCTGCCCGCTTTAATTACTTCAGCGGATGTGAAGCCAATGGATTGCCACCCAATGCATTAGAAATATCGGCAATCGCTTTTTGCGCGCGCACGCTATTACCTGCGCCATCCAAAGGCGGTGAGATCACCGCAATGCCAAACTTACCTGGGGAAACAGCGATAATGCCACCACCCACACCACTTTTTGCCGGTAGGCCGGTTCTATATAGCCACTTGCCAGAGTCGTCATACAGGCCGGCGGTCGCCATTACGGCCAAGATTTCTGGCACGTTTTCGGTTTTAACCACTTGCTTGCCAGTTAGTGGATTCTTGCCGCCATTGGCCAGTGTGCCCGCCATCATGGCCAAATCTTTGGCATTAACGCCAACAGAGCACTGGCGCGTATAGATGTCAGTCGCACGATCTGGGTTGGATTTGATCTTTCCGTAAGCGTACATTAAGCGGCCAATGGCTTGGTTGCGCTGATTGCTTTCGGCTTCTGATTGGTAAACGTCGTTGAGTACTTTAAGCGGGCGGCCTGCGAAATCGCTATAAAACCCAGAAATTTTGCCCCAGATTTCATCGTACGTTTCACCCTTCACCATGCTGGTTGCAGCAATGGCACCAGGATTAACCATGGCATTCATTTCTGCGCCTTTATTTTGCTCAATAGCAACAATAGAGTTAAACGCTTGGCCCGTGGCATCTACACCTTGATTATTAAGAATAGAGTCTGCACCCGATTCTTCAATCACCTTTGCCATAGTAAATACTTTAGAAATCGATTGAATCGAAACTTCCGTTGTTACATCGCCCTTGGTATAAACCTTGCCATCTGCCGTGACTAAAACAATGCCATATATTTTGGAATCGACTTTAGCTAAAGCAGGGATATAGTCAGCATTTTTGCCTTCTTGCAAACCTTTGTAATTATCATAAGCGGCATTGAGTGCCGCCTCGATATCGGATTGCTTAAATAAATCTTTCGCCTGGGCTGCGCCACTGAGTGCCAGCGCCAGTGTTACGGCTAAAATGCTGCTGCGTTTTTTCATCGTAAAACTCCTTATTTACATTTCTTTGAAGTGAAACTTGCAGTGGCGAATATACCAAAAAGTTTACTAGAAAAAGCCGCATTAAGTCTCTTGTATAAATTTTAATAAAAAGGCATGAAAATATGTTTTTGTACTAAAAAAACATACCAAACGAATAAAAATACCAACAAGTGATAAAAAAATGCGTACTAATACCACTACCAATAAAATGGCAAATGATAAGGAATAGCAAAAATTAACGGTGTTTAAACCACGCCAAACAGACACGCTTGAGGCGACACATGAAAGCTTTCAACAATCATTGCGCGTCCTTTTTATATTATTACAAAAGCCATGCAACTAGCTTTGCCAATGTTTTATATAAATGATATCGTCATCACAACACTTTTATTTAAAGCCAAAAATATGCGTAAATTTAGCTGGGAATCACGCCTAGGCTCCGCCAGTATTTTGCTGCTTTTGATCCTAATTATTAACCCAGAAATAAGAGCGTTCTTGCTATTAGCTGAATTACTTGGCACCGAAGTCTTGCTTATTTTTATCTATGGACAATTACGTTTTTACGGACTTTATTCTTTGCCCTACCTAAGCAAAGCCACTGCAGGCGCATATTTGTATATAGGCAAAGCTATTGGGCCATTCTTTTGGCTTTACGAGGTATTATTTCGCCGCCAATATATGCACACCATGCCTTATATCGTAATGGATAAAATAATATCAATTAGAAATCTCACCAAGAAATTCAACTCTTGCGAACAAAACCAATCATTTTAAGAATAAATATGCTCCATCACATTTCATTTGGTATCAGCAATATTCAGCGCTCGGCTTTCTTTTACGATGCAGTGCTCGCAACGCTTGGCTATACACGCGTCTGGGAGGATCTTGAGGGCGACGATGCTGCCATAGGTTATGGCATTACAGGCGGGGGCGATCAGTTTACTATTAAATTACGCAGCCCTAGTTACGCCCCTAGCGCTGGGTTTCATTTGGCTTTTACTGCCCCAAACAGGGCAGCAGTGGATGCTTTTTATCAAGCGGCGCTTGCCCATGGCGGGCAAGATCATGGTGCGACAGGGCTGCGCCCTGATTACGGCCCGCATTATTACGCCGCCTTTGTGCTAGACCCCGATGGTTATCACATTGAAGCGGTCATTAACCAAGCAAAATAAACCGCTACAGCGGGGCAAGCACACGCATTACTCCGCATCCAAGGTCATCACCGGCCGAAGCGTAGCGCGGATTGTGGCGATATCTGGGATAGCCTTGGCCTGCCAGCGAATCACACGTATCCCTGCCGCAGTCAGTGCGCGATCTTTTTTAGCATCGGCAATGATGCGATCTTGGCGCTGATGCGTAGCGTCATCCAGCTCGATCACCGCCACAATGCTGGAATCTTTATTACACAGCACAAAATCAGCGCTCATGCGATTAATACGGTTGAGCCAAGCGCGATAGTTATGACCTTTTTTTACACCTAGCAAGCAAGAGAGCTGCACCTGTGCCAGCACCATGTGCTCGGGCATGGCTTGCAGTAGGCGAAAATACAGCACTTGCTCTGGGCTTGAGAGCGGATTCTTGGCATAAAATGGCCAAGCCCCCTCTTCTTCAGCACCTTTGGCTTTAGCCTTTAACAATGACAAAACCATCAGCACGGCAAAGATCAGTAATAAAAGTAGAATAAATTTCATAAAATCCCCAATAAGACCAGCGATAAACTAGCAGTGCATTGTAAGACAACATTAAGCAAAATCGTTCAAATCAAATACCATACAATAAAAAAGAGCGCTTTAAGCGCTCTTTTTTAAAACTTAATAACGATGGGTTTAACTACGTCGCCAAGTCGTGCCCTGCGCGTTGTCTTCTAGCACAATCCCTGCTGCGATGAGCTCATCCCGAATACGATCTGATTCAGCAAAGTTTTTAGCACCACGTGCCGTTTTACGAGCGACGATCAGCGCTTCAATCGCCTCGGCGCTGTATTCGTCTTGGCCAATACCTGCTTGCAAGTAAGCCGTGGCATCCCGCTGCAACAAGCCCAAGACCGCGCCTAGCGCTTTAAGCTGGCCCGCCAAGGCGGCAGACTGCTGTTTGTTTACCTCTAAAGCTAGCTCGAACAATACGGCAACGGCTTCTACCGTATTAAAGTCATCATCCATCGCGGCTTTAAAGCGCACTGCATAGCCGCTACTCCAATCGATTTCGGCATCTTCAGCGGGCACGTTTTTGAGCGTGGTGTACAAGCGATTTAGAGCGCCTTTTGCGTCATCCAAATGGGCATCACTGTAATTTAGCTGACTGCGGTAATGGGCACGTAAGATAAAGAAGCGCACCACTTCAGGATCGTATTTTTCCAGCACTTCGCGGATGGTGAAGAAATTGCCGAGGCTTTTCGACATTTTTTCGTTATCCACCCGAATAAAACCGTTATGCATCCAATAGTTCACATAAGCATGGCCATGTGCGCCTTCGGATTGGGCGATTTCGTTTTCGTGGTGCGGGAACTGCAAATCTGCGCCGCCGCCATGAATATCAAAATGGCTACCTAAATGATGGCAACTCATGGCCGAGCATTCGATATGCCAGCCCGGACGGCCCTCGCCCCATGGGGATGCCCATTTAGCATCTTGTGGCTCATCGGCTTTAGCGGCTTTCCACAGCACAAAATCCAGTGGATCTTGCTTGTTGACATCTACATCCACACGCTCGCCAGCGCGTAAATCGTCGAGCGATTTGCCGGATAATTTGCCGTAGCCTTCGAATTTACGCACCGCAAAATACACATCGCCATTGGGGGCGGGATACGCTAAGCCTTTAGCAATCAGGCTGGCGATAAGATCGTGCATGCCTTGCACGTGCTCGGTCGCGCGGGGCTCGTGGTCTGGACGAATCACGCCCAGCGCATCAAAATCTGCATTCATTGCCGCAATAAAACGGCCCGTTAGCGCATTGATAGCTTCGCCGTTCTCTAGCGCACGTTTAATGATTTTGTCATCAATGTCGGTAATATTACGCACATAATTCAGTGCATAGCCCGAAGTGCGTAGCCAGCGTGCCACCATATCAAACACCACCACCATGCGGGCGTGCCCCAGATGACAGTAGTCGTAGACGGTCATGCCGCAGACATACATACTCACCTTGCCATCGTGGATGGGCTGAAAGCGCTGTTTTTCGCGTGCCAGAGTGTTGTAGACGTTTAACATGGAAGCGGTTTCATTTGCGTAAAAGGGCGATTCTACCAAAGCTGCCCCCGCTCTGCTGCATAAGCCTTTGCTTTATGCAGACTAGGCGCACATATTCACTCAAAACCAGCAAGAATTATTGACAATGTCATGCTTAAATATTATAAGAATCTTTCTCTATAAAACAGTAAGGACAGGGAAATGCGTAAGACTGCCGCCGTAGTATTCTTATTTAGTGCGTTTTTAAGCGCTTGTGCCAGCACCAGAACACCAGATAATCAGCTTGCCGATTACGAAGAAAAAGAATACGTCACCGGTAGCAATATCCCACGCAAAGATCGCACCTCATCCGGCCTAGTAAAAACTTACGATAAAGAACTGCTGCAAGAATTACAAAACCGCCCTTCAATTTCCCCAAATACGAATTAGCAATAAAGATTAAACCGTGCCTTTTTTCGTCCACGAAAAATACTAAACACACGGAAAAAATCAAACAAATGTGCTTGGTTCCTTTTGGATGGATGGTTTGGTTTTCATCACGACCTCGATGCGCGGTACCGTCATCCGTAATTGGTTTTGTTGCTTATTACTTAAATCAATCGTGATGTTAGTAGCCGTGCTGCATTTTTCGTGATTTTTGTGGACTACATCTTTTTTTGATGTCACTACGTCATATTGAAGAGTAAACAAATACAGCTGGCCTTATTCCAAATAGCGCCGCCCACCATAGCCACTGATCCCCATCATCAAACGTACGGCGGCATGGCAAAGCCAAGGAAGAACGCGGTAAACCCAGCGATCGCTATCCACCATGCTTTTTTTAATTTGCCTAGCATCCTCAAGTAAGGCGCGGTGTAAATCGGCCCGCAGCTCCGCCGCAAAAGCTCTTTCGCGCACAAAGATATTTGCCTCGCGCGCCAGTAGCAGACTTAATGGATCTAAATTACTAGAGCCTACCGTAGACCAAGTGCCATCAATCGTCGCAACTTTGGCGTGCATAAAGCCTTTTTCATACTCGTAGATTTCTATGCCCGCATTTAAAAATTGCTGATAAAAACCTAGGCTGGCGTAGTGCAGCAAGCGATGTTCCACCCTGCCTTGTACCAATAGCACCACCGTCACCCCACGTTTGGCTGCTTGAATTAAAGCGCGGCGAAAGCGGTAGCCTGGCAAAAAATAAGCATTGGCAATGATGATTTCATGTTTTGCCCGCGTAATTGCCTTAAGATATTCACGCTCAATATCACCACGGTGGCGCAGATTATCTCTATACAAAAATTGTCCGCGTGCGTGCCCTAATATCATAGGAGAAGGTTTAAGCTGGCTTCTTTTTGCCCAATCTGGCTGCAATTGCACCCACGCCGTGTGCCGCCATAAATGATCGGCAGATTCGTGCAGCTGTAATACCAAAGGCCCGATCATTCTTACTGCATAATCGTAACGTGGCGCCCAGTCCACTTGATTGGGCTCGATATCAGAAAGGATGTTAATCCCCCCAATAAAGGCCACCGTAGCATCAATCACAGCTAATTTACGGTGCAATCTGCGTAAACGCTGCCTATCAAGCGACAAGGCTTTCACTTCTGGCCTAAAAAACAATAGCCGCACGCCAGACTGGGTTAATTGTTCTTGCCACGTTGCTGCCAAATGCCCTGCACCAAAACCATCTAGCTGTAAATTAACCCTTACTCCACGCTGCGCGGCGGCTATCAAAGCCTGCATTACGGCCGTGCCTACCTCATCGGCTTCGAATAAATAGCTTTCTAAAAATACTTCTTGCTTGGCCATTGAGATGGCATCAAGGAGCGCAGGAAAATAATCAGCGCCATTAAAAAGCAATTTGAAACGATTACCCGCCACATACATAAGCGAGCCTCCTTATTTTTTTTAGAATATGTAGCTCAACGCCTGCAGCTGATTCAATTCATAAATTTATCTTGAATCGTGACTAAGGGTGAAAATGCCTTCGTCATTTCTGTGCAACACCGTATATAGCGGCACATGATCCGATAAATGTGACCACGGCATCCCCCCTAATACATTGGCAACCTGCACGGTAAAACCACGCAAATAGATTCTATCTAACGATAACATGGGTAATTGCGCTGGAAAGCTCTTGGCTGATACGCCATGCAAGGCATTAAAAGCTTCAATCAGGCCCAGCTCACGGGCAAATTGCATCGTGGCTTCACCGCGCCAATCGTTAAAATCTCCCGCCAAGACCAAAGGCGCATCGTGCGGCACATCGTTTAATACCCGCTCAATCAACATTTTTACCTGCTTACGCCTATCCATTGCGCGTAAGTTTAGGTGTACGCACAATGCATGCAGAGGCTGCGGCCAGCCCGGCACAGCCAGTTCACAATGCAAAACCCCACGCTGCTCAAAGCGATGCAGGGTCAAATCATGATTATGCCAACGCACAATAGGAAACCGCGATAGCAAGGCATTGCCATGATGGCCTAGCTTATAACGCGCATTTAAGCCGTACGCGGTGTGAAAATCCCCAGCCAAAAACTCATGCTGTGGGCTACTTGGCCAAGTGGCAAAACGCTGCACACGCTGACTATGCGCCCCTTGCACTTCTTGCAAAAAGATCAAATCGGGCGCAAGCGCCTGCAAAGCCTCGCGCACATCATGCACCACCAAGCGTTGGTTAAATAGCGATAACCCCTTGTGAATATTGTAAGTTGCAACTTTTATTGAAATATTATTATTAATCAATATGTTACCGTTAAAATAGAAAAGATAAAATACATCAAAAACATTCGATATGGTGGCAATAAAATCAAATACTTAAGCTCGCATTTCGGATGACGCTCACTTTTTTACAATTAATTCCTCAGTGATTCTACGGATTTACGACTCAATATGTCGGACTGTATTCACGTTTTCAGCACAAATCTGCGCAAGGCCAAGTAACACCAAACCCACATGGGTTTACCCTAAACGCACAGCCTCTAGCGTATTCGTTGATACGCCCCCTCGCGCCCACTAGTTTGAAACCTCGCAACTTGATTTCTAGCAAACTATCTTTATGCACTAAAAACAAATAAACCACATAATTACTAAAAACTAACACGATTATTTCATGCCAAGACAGAAAATGGTTACACTAGTATTTTAGAATTTAATAATTAAAGGAGGTTAAAGAAACCAATATTTTATTTTGAACATCACCACTTAATGCCAACGACTCAAAGATAAGACGCAGGGGTATACCAATTCACTGCGAATACATGAGCACGGCGATAATCAGGTTTAATTCTTAATTAAATAGAGAAAAACAATGGAAAAATATGTAGACGACGTGCACGTATTGGCACAGTCAAACAGTATTTTAAGTGATGCAGATTTAAACTCTAAATCGACAGACGATATAGAAATCCCTGAAGACGGAGACATCCCTCAGGAAATGTTGGATCTTGTTGAGGCCGGTTATATTGTCATTCACCCAGATAGAAATGTTTCAATTACACAAAAATACAGAGACCACGTACTCACCAATCCTCATGCTGATGATCTAGGGGAAGAAAGAGTTGTTAGTTTTGTTGGCGAGAACACAATCGTATTTTCAGAAAACACCACTTCAAATGCGGCTGGTAACGTAAATAAAATTACTTGGCATTGGTGGGGATATCAAATTTACCTTAGCTCAGCATCTGTTTACATCCTAGATGGACTTATAAATAACAGTAGCACTGGGCTGATGAATGATTATCTCGGTAGTTACCTGCCCACGGCTTTATCTTATGCTGTAGCTTTATATATTTTTTATCATCAGGTGGCTTTACATGTAGCAAACCAACATAGAAAAGGGGTCATACTTAAATACATATGGGGAGTCCCTGCAGGCTTTAGATCGCAATAATTAATAAAAACGGGGTAATGCATTCAATAAGTGACTCTGTCGCAATGCTAAAAATTAAATTTTAATATACAGGGTGCACGAAGTCACTTCGACTGTATGACCATGGTGGTAATCAGGTTTAATTCTTAATTAAATAGAGAAAAACAATGGAAAAATATGTAGACAGCGTGCACGTATTAGCACAATCAAACAGCACTTTAAGTGATACAGATTTAAACTCTAAATCAACAGACGATATGGAAATTCCTGAAGATGGAGAAATCCCTCAGGAAATGCTGGATCTTGTTGAAGCCGGTTATCTTATTATTGACCAAGATAGAAATGTTTCAATTACACAAAAATACAGAGACCACGTACTAAGCAACCCTCCTACTGATTCTTTAGGGGAGGAAAAAACGGTTACTTTTGTTGGCGAAAATACGATCGTGTTTTCAGAAAGCGCCATTTCACAGGCGGCTGGCAACGTAAATAAAATTACTTGGCATTGGTGGGGGCATCAACTTTACCTCAGCGCAGCCTCTGTTAACCTACTAAATAGCTTCATAAATAACGGCAATATTGGAATGATGAGCGATTTTATCGGTAATTTCATTCCAAATATTTTAGCTTACCCTATCGCTTTATACATTTTGTACCATCAAGTTGCTTTTAATACGGCAAATAACAATAGAAAGGGTGTCATACTTAAGTACATCTGGGGAATTCCTGCAGGTTTTAGATCGCAATAATTGATGTAAATGGGGGGCATTTTAAGCACAGTTAATTTTTGCTGATTATGCCTCTTGCTCTCTTTCATCATAAATATCGTAGGGCGGGTGAACCCCGCAATATTTATTAAATATTGCTCGCGACATTCAGTCGCCCTACAAAAAAATATCACGGTTTTACATGGTTTTTATTAATCAATAGGTATAATCAGCTCAATTATTTAGCGGGTGACTAATCTATTCTTGATCAATATCTGCACGAATTCGCTTGCTATTACCACGCCATACAATTACTAGGTTTAAGTAACCTATCATCCGCTCCGCAAGTAAAGATAAATCAATTTAAACGCCCATCCCTGCCAATTAAAATCATCACTCACACGACGACCCTCCGCCTAAAGATAGCGAAAATAGTCTAGCTAGCTATGCGCTTATTTTGTGGGCTGATTACTGCTCAAACCCATCATAAAAATCATTCTGATTACGTCTCCTGCGCACTTTTTGTCATTTGAAAAATATCAACGTTAAGAGATATAGCGCTTAAGGGCGCAGCAAGCAGCTGCCCCTAGAGTATATTACTCTGCATGAAATATATGGCTTTGTTTGAGCAATAGGCATAGTTAGGGAAAATTAAGGGTGGATAAATGCCTGATTTTTTTACACACTTGCTATGATTTACTTGGTACATGCTGTTTGACGCTTAAACAAACTATCGTAGCTAAAAATTGCGACTATTTTTCTTAAAAAAAGGGGCTAGCCTTGCATTATTTTATTGCCTGTTTGCTATTTATGATCTCTGGCATCAGTGCGCAATCGGCTGAGCTGCGTGTTCGTATTGCTAGTGGTGAGTTTCAGCCCTATCTATCAGCATCCTTACCGAATGATGGCTTTATTAGCAAAATAATCGCCGCAGCTTTTAAACAAGAGAACGTGGTGGTTGCTATTGCTTATTACCCATGGAAAAGATCATACGATATGGTAAAAAAAGGTGAGGCAGACCTCACACCTTTTTGGGTTAAAGCACCGGAGCGCGAGCAACTATTTATTTTAAGCGACCCGATTGACGTTGTTCAGTATGGCTTTTTTCACTTAAAAAACAAAAAAATCACACTGCTAGATTTTAATAACTTAAATCAGTACAAAGTGGGGGTAAGTTTAGGTTATAGCTATGGCTCAGCCTTTGATACAGCAAGAAAAAACCAACAATTTATATGTGATGAAGCACCTAGCGATGAAATTAATATTAGAAAATTAATTGCAAAGCGTATTGATTTGTTTACCGCAGACAAGACACTAGGGCAATACCTTATATCTAAAACACTTCAACCTAAAGATGCAGAAAAAATCACTTTCTTTCCAAAAAATTTTGCAGAAGAGCCTGTTTATTTATTGATTTCTAAAAGAATAAAAAATGGCGCTGAAATTGCCGATAAATTTAACAAAGGCCTCAAAAAAATGAAACAGAGCGGCGAATATCAACGCATTATGCAGGAAGAGAAAAACAATTAAAAAGGGCTTACATTAAGAAAGCCCCTCTTCTATCTACACTAAATCTTTGGCTAAACTTTGAATCAACTGCCAAGCCTCCCGTACATGCTGCTGATTAACTTGCGTTTGGCCAATCACCATTCTAAGTGCCAGTTGATGATTGATTTTAGTATGAGTCATAAATACCTTGCCGCTGGCATTGATGCGGCGCAATAGTTCCATATTGATCTCATCACTGGCTTTTAAGCGAAAGCAGAGCAAATTAAAGTGCCGCTGGGCAAGCACTTCAAAATGCCGGTCTTGGCTTACCCAGCGCTCTAGTTCGGCACTTAAATCAATATGATGAGAAATCAAATCACTTAAGCCATCGGTGCCATACCAGCGCATTACAAACCAAAGCTTTAAAGCCCTGAATCGCCGCCCAAGGCCCACGCCCCAATTCATAAAATTAGTTTGATCGGTACTATTGGGTGATTTTAAGTACTCAGGAATCAGGCCCAGCGTAAATGTTTTCAGCAGGCTTTCTTTATCACGAATAAAAAATGCCGAGCAATCAAAATTGCAGAGCAGCCATTTGTGCGGATTCACCACCATACTATCGGCCTCGGTATAGCCTGTTGCCAATTGCCGCACTTCTGGCAGCATCAGCGCTGATCCGGCGTAAGCCGCGTCAATATGAAACCAAATCTGCTGTGCTTTGGCAATTTTGGCCATCGCCGCCAAGTCATCAACGGCGGTGCTGCCCGTGGTGCCCAATGCACCCACCATAAAAAACGGGGTAAAGCCTTGCTTGATATCCTCTGCAATGGCTTGCTGTAGCAGATCAATCCGTATCGATTGATGTTCATCGACAGGGATTTTCCTTAAGTTCTGCTCGCCTATTCCTGCAATTTTTATCGCTTTTTCAATCGAGGTATGGGCTTCAGACGAGCAATAGGCGCTTAATTTAAACCCCGCAACGCCTGTTTTGTTGGATTGAAACTGCGTCGCTTTCTCTCTGGCTACCAAGAGTGCAATCAAGGTAGAGCTAGATGCTGAATCTTGAATCACACCTGAAAACGCCTCAGGTAAGCCCCATAATTGACGCAGCCATTCCATCATTCTGATTTCTAATTCTGTAGCCGCAGGCGATGTTAGCCAGCTCATGCATTGCACGCCAAGACTGGCCACTAGCATTTCAGCCAATACAGAAGGTGGGCTGGTATTGGAAGGGAAATACCCCATAAATTGGGGGTGCTGCCAATGGGTAATTCCCGGCACAATAATCTTTTTAAAATCGGCAAAGATCTGAGAGAAATGTTCGGCATCTTTGGGTGCAAAATCAGTAATCTGTTGCAAAATATCACCGCCTTTTAGGGCGGCAATCACCGGATAATCAGCCACATTCTGCTGATAATCATTCATCCATTCGCCAACCTCGGCCAATGCGTGTTTAAAGTCTTGCTGCATCATGTCGCCCCTAATTCCAAAGCAAGAGTGGTTTTTCTAGTTGATAGCCCATAAACATTTGCGTGGTGATTCTGTCTTCCCCCAAAAACGCGCAAATGGCATGCGGTTTACGGCAGTTAAAAATAACTAAATCACCTTGCTTGGGTTTTATTTTGATAGGTGCAGGTAATGCTGCCCGCCATTGCTCTGGAGCTTGAGTAAAAGGCGTTAGAGCAGGGATATCCCATATTTCTAATTCACCGCCCACATCGGGTACTTTTAAATAAATATTGGCGGCAAGCTGGGTATCTAATTCGGCATATTTGGGCGGCAAAGCATCAAAGTGTGGCTCTAATGCGCTTAAATAAGATTGCTCCGCCTTGCTAATTCTCACAATACCCGCCAGCATTTTCTTATTTTGAAAATGAGCCACGGTTGCACCAGGAATAAATAACTCATCTAATTCTAAGCGCAATTTATCAATAGGCGATAAAAAGTGCTCGCAATACGCACGCAAGCGCTCAATTTGTACGCTGGCTTCACGGTAGTATTCATTTATTTTTTCGGGGTGATCCGCATTATAAGTGCTATTAAAAGGAATACCGATTCGGTCTACGCCAAAATACTTTTGTAGCAGTGTTTCATCCTCAACCACTTCGTGGGTATAGGGATCTATATCTTGGCTGCGCAATATATTATTACTTAATAAATCACATAAATGTGCGGGGTAATAGGCTTCTATCACCACAGCAGCAATCTCATCATGAATAAGATCACTAATTAAATCAGGCGATAATTTTTTAGCGACTTTGATTATTCTTTGACCCATAAGACCATACTCCCATGCGTTAAAATACTCAGTTGATCTAATAAATTTTTTTGATAGGGGAAGTGCGATTGGCCATCTGTTTGGGCGTTTCATACCCATAAAAGTAAGATTTAAAAAATACGCGCCCCCAATCCAATTAACCTAGCTATTGGTCATGGATTTTCCGCACACACATATTGAAGCATCATAGGGCGAGTATAAGCCGCGAGTTTTTCAGTATCGCTTGTTCCCTACAAATAGCATTTTGCTTCAGTTGATAGGATTGCAGCCCCATCCCTAGCAACTACTTCATGCCGAATCAACCCACCATCAAGTTTTATGAGACTACCATGTTGGTCTTAAATAGTAATAAGAATTATTACTATTTAAACGTAAATTTATGGCGAAAAGCACCGCACCAGCAAACTTTCCCACCTACGATATTATTTTAAATGCCATTGAGATATTTCTTACGCATAACGGACTACTTAAGGGAAGACCCCAGTAATCAAAGTGTCACATTATGCTTAACAATGGTTCTCCTTTCAGATATTTCGCATTCCAAATGCGTCAGGAGAACACATGCAAGAATGGGTTAATGCGATTAATAGCTGGGTCTGGAGCCCTGCCCTGATTTACTTATGCCTTGGTGTAGGGCTGTATTTTTCGATCCGCACCCGCTTTATGCAAATTCGCCATATTCGTGAAATGGTTCGCCTGATGTTCAATGGCAAGGCGTCTGCTGCAGGCGTTTCATCATTCCAAGCACTGTCTTTATCGCTTTCTGGGCGTGTGGGTACCGGCAATATTGCCGGAGTTGCCACTGCCATCTCTTTTGGTGGGCCAGGCGCCATTTTCTGGATGTGGGTGGTGGCTTTCTTAGGCGCAAGCACCGCTTATATCGAATCGGTACTTGGCCAGATTTATCATGAAAAACACGAAGGCCAGTATCGAGGAGGCCCCGCTTTTTATATTGAAAAAGGCTTGGGCTGGAAGTGGTATTCCATACTGTTTGCCTGTGTCACCGTCATTGCTTGCGGAGTGTTGATGCCCGGCGTACAAGCTAATGGGATTGCGGCAGGCTTAAAAACAGCCTTTGGCCTAAGCCCTGAGGTAACCGGTGCAATCGTGGTGCTATTACTTGGGATGATTATTTTTGGCGGGGTAAAACGTATTGCCAATGTAGCGCAAGTGGTGGTGCCCTTTATGGCGCTGGGCTATATCTTGATTGCCTTTGTGGTGATTTTGCTCAATATCCAGCAATTACCTGAAGTATTTATGCTAATTATTCGCTCTGCCTTTGGCTCAGAGGCAGGCATGGGTGCCATGTTAGGCTTGGCCATTCAATGGGGTGTAAAGCGCGGCATTTATTCAAATGAAGCAGGCCAAGGCACGGGGCCGCATGCGGCCGCGGCAGCCGAAGTAAAACACCCAGCCCAGCAAGGCTTGGTGCAAGCGTTTTCGGTGTATATCGATACGCTATTTGTATGTTCTGCCACGGCCTTTATGATTTTAATTACCGGAAAATACAATGTGGTGGCTCCCGATGGGCAAGCTATTTTCACCGGATTAGCAGGGATGACAGCAGGGAGTGATTTTACTCAGGCAGCGGTAGAGCAAGCCCTGCCCGGCTTTGGCTCCATGTTTGTTGGCATCGCCCTGTTCTTTTTTGCCTTTACCACCATTTTGGCTTACTACTATATTGCCGAAACCAATATCGCTTTTTTAGCCCGTAAAATTCCTTCTGCCGGACTATTTTTCATCTTAAAAATAGCCATTTTAGGTGTCTCGTTTTATGGCTGCATTCGCACGGCAGAGTTAGCTTGGGGATTGGGCGATATGGGGGTTGGGCTGATGGCTTGGCTCAATATTATCGCCATTATTGCACTGCAAAAACCGGCCTTGGCCATGCTAAAAGACTATGAACAACAGCTCAGCCTTAAGCAAGATCCGGTGTTTAACCCTAGTGCCTTGGGGCTCAATGTAGCCAAGCATTGGCATGTTAAGCATTTAGAATCTACAGCAGTGCCAGAAGCGCCAAAAGCTTAGTAAAAAACAATGCCGACCCTATGTATAGAGTCGGCATTGTTTTACTAAGGGCAAGCAGGTAAATTAAACTTAGCGCAGCACCGTTGCTAAAGCGTGCACACACAGGGCAATGTTTTCGCGCCGAGCGCCGTAGCCCATCAAGCCAACTCGCCATGCTTTACCCGCCAGCACACCCAAACCAGCGCCAATTTCTAGGTTGTAATCTTCTAGCAACGCCTTCCGCACTGCCGCATCATCCACGCCTGCAGGGATATGCACGGTATTAAGCTGAGGCAGGCGGTGGGCTTTATCCACTACAAACTCTAGGCCCAAAGATTCTAAACCATGTCGCAGCAGCTGATGCATATCGGCATGGCGCTGCCAAGCGTGCTCTAAGCCTTCGTTCGCCAGTAAACGTAGCGATTCATGCAGGGCATACAGCGTATTAACTGGCGCAGTGTGATGATAGCTGCGCTTAGCACCACCCGTTGCATCGCCCCAATAGCCCATCACCAAGCTTTGGTCTAAAAACCAACTTTGCACCGGCGTTTTGCGGGCTTTTAATTTAGCCACGGCAGCATCAGAGAACGACAGTGGCGAGAGGCCCGGCACGCAGGATAGGCATTTTTGGCTACCCGAATACACCGCATCAATGCCCCATTCATCCACGCGTAACTCCACGCCACCAAGGGAAGTCACCGCGTCTACAATCGTCAGGCAATCGTATTGTTTTGCCAGTGCGCATAAAGTTTTGGCATCTGACAATGCGCCGGTCGAGGTTTCTGCATGCACAAACGCAAGAAATTTGGCTTCTGGATGCGCCTTGAGCGCATCTTCGACTTGGTTTGGATTAACCGGCTCGCCCCAAGCGTTATCTACCAGCACGGCAATCGCGCCAAGGCGCTCCACGTTTTGGCGCATCCGTTCGCCAAATACGCCATTGCGGCAAACAATCACCGTTTCGCCAGGTTCTACCAAATTAACAAAACACGCTTCCATCCCTGCCGAGCCGGGGGCAGACACCGCCATCGTGACCGAGTTTTTGGTTTGAAATGCATACTGCAGCAGGGTTTTAATCTCATCCATCATGCCCACAAATAACGGATCTAAATGCCCCACCGTGGGCTTAGACAGTGCTGCCAGCACGGAAGGATAAATATCAGAAGGCCCAGGCCCCATCAAAATGCGATGTGGCGGGAAGAAAGGCATAATCATCGGTGGCGTAAACATAAGAGTCTCCGTTGTGGGTAGTCGCATTATCGGTCTTTTTAGCCCGTCTTACGGCAGCGGAAAACACTTATGTTGCTGCAGTGCAAAAAAACATAGGTTTCACCCGCTCGACAAATTCTGCTTTAAGCAGAATGTCATCCTGCAAGCGTATACTTACACTGAAAGCCAACTTGTAGAGTAGGCAAAGGTGCTTGCCCATACCAATGCACAGTGCGGGCAAAAACCCCAACTATAAGCTCAAATACTAAACGCAGTCCTTAAGAAATCCAATTACATCGATTTCATTGAAAAAGAGACATTGCTGTATTTTTTACTAGAGGGGGCCTCGAAAAACCTATATTTCTAAATAAGACAAGGCGCGTATTAAAAAAATCGACGCTGCATATGCTTGATATGTAAGGAGATTTTTTTAATGCGCAACGCAGTATTATGAGGTCAGATGGGTTTTTCGAGGTTCCCTAGAGAATCTATCTAAGGAAAGCGGATGCTAAGCGATCAAGAAATTGGGCTCTATCTACAACGAATCAATTATTCTGGCAGCATTGCTGTAGATCTTGCTACGCTCACTGCCCTGCATCAAGCGCATATGCGGCATATTCCTTTTGAAAACTTAGATATCCACTTAGGCGTTGCCATTGAGCTAAGCCATCCTGCTCTATTTAATAAAGTTATTTTAGATAAAAGGGGTGGTTTTTGTTATGAGCTTAACTATTTATTTTTTGCGCTACTTTCATCTATTGGCTTTAATGCGCAACTGATCTCTGCCCAGGTTTTCAATGGCAAAAGCTACGGCCCAGATTTTGATCACCTATTGCTGCTTATCACGCTAGAGGGTCAACAATTTATTGCTGATGTTGGCTTTGGTGATTCATTTCAAATTCCCTTATCCATCCATAGCCCTGCAAATGAAAGTGCCGCTTACCAAATTATGCACAGCGATATTATTTATACTGTCATGCAAAGAAAGAGTAATCAAGAATATAAACCACAATATAAATTTACTTTAAATACCTATGCCATTAGTGATTTTTTTGATATGTGTCTATATCAGCAAACGTCCCCTGCTTCTCATTTTACACAAAAATCAGTTTGCTCAATCGCAACGCTAGAGGGGCGAAACACCATCTCAAATGGCTGTGTCATTCAAACAAAGCATGGCCACCGCACTATTTACCATATCAATGGCAGCACAGAATATCGCCAGCTTTTACAGCAGCACTTTCAAATTTCACTTGCAGAAAATGCCAGCATTGCGGCACTTTTGCATGTAAAAAAAGAGTCAGCCAAGTAAGTAGCCAATAAATATGTAAATGGCATATTTACTCTGCTTTAATTTATGCAAATCAGTACAGAGCCTATCCCCGAATGCTTTGGTCGGAATAGGGAATCCAGTGGTGGTGCTGGGTTCCTGAGCAAAAGGCAAGGAATGTTTGGTTTACTGCTTAAGCTTTAGGCGATATCGCCAAGACATCGCTCAGAATGACTACTGCAAACTATCTTCCCCCTTTTACAAACAAGCCAATTGCATATCTGCAAATATAAAAAACATGACTTTTTACCCTTATAAAACAAATATAAAATAGGCAATAACATCTATCCTATTAAGATTGATTGATGTAAATTAGGAATCAATTCTGACAAAAAATAATTAACTTACTAAATCTTATTTACCTATTTAAGGTAATCGCCTCGCCACTAGTAAGCCACCTCTCCCATGGCTCACTTAAGCGGTTTTTAATACACGCTGAAAAATCTTCCCGATCAGCTCACATCTTCACCTTACGGTTACTGAATATCAAATGCCGCTTGATCGTAAAGATTTTTTCTTTATGTAGCCTTTCGGCAAAAACAGGACCTTAATATGTTTGATCTGACGCTAATTTCATCTGAGCTAGCATGGCCTATCAGCTTGCTTATCGCTTGGTTTGCAGGCGAATACGGCTATCGCTGGGCAAAAATCCCCCGTATCAGTAGTTACGCCATCGTGGGGTTTTTATTAGCCTCATCGCAAGCGGGCCTGCTACCCATCGGGCAATCTAACAGCGTGCTATTGCTGAGCAATGTAGCCTTTGGCTTAATATTATTTGAAGCGGGATATCGGATTAATTTGCGCTGGCTCATCCACAACCCATGGATAGGCGTTACCTCACTAACCGAAGCCACACTGACTTTTGCTGCGGTTTATGCTCTGGCTAGTGGCTTTGGCGTGGCATCTACCAATGCTCTGCTACTGGCGTCCCTCTCTATGGCCACCTCTCCTGCGGCCATTGTGCGGGTGATTAACGAGCAGCGTAGCGCTGGGCAAGTCAGCGAGCGCTTATTGCATCTTTCTGCCCTTAATTGTGTATTAGCCGTGTTTGTTTTTAAGATTGTCGTTGGGCTACTGGTATTTGAAACCACAGGCAATATCTGGCACGCAGCATCTAGCAGCTTACTGGTTTTAGCCGCATCGGCTTTGCTAGGGGGATGCTTAGGGCTGATTATGCCCTTGCTTTTGCGTGGCATTAAATGCCCTAATCAAGACAACACTTTGGCTTTTGTGATTGCCCTTGTGCTACTGGTTGCACTCAGTGAAAGCCTGAAGCTTTCTGCCGTGTTAGCCACCCTGACTTTTGGCTTAGTGGTGCGCCATCGTCGCCTAGAGTTTCACCCTGTGCAACGTGGCTTCGGTGCTTTAGGTGATTTACTTTCTTTGCTGCTGTTTGTCTTCATTGCCTCCACCTTACAGTGGCAGCATGTCATCTCAGGCATGGGCCTAGGTTTAGCCATCATTGCCACGCGTATGCTGGCTAAAATGTGCGGCATCAGTGTTTTTGCGCATATTAGCGGGATTTCCTGGCGTAAAGGCATGCTGCTTGGCATCGCCATGAGCCCTATGTCGGCCTTTGTGATTCTGATGCTGGAGCAAACCCGCCACCTTGGCATTAATCTGGCAGATCAGCTTATTCCACTTGCCTCTGCGGCACTGATTTTAGAAGTCTTCGGCCCCATCATCACCAAGCAGGCCTTGATTTGGTCGCATGAAGTCCCTAAAAACAAGGAATAATCACCATGCCACTCGAAGCCTTCAATACCTCGCAATCACTCAGCCTTGGGGTGGAGCTTGAATTACAACTCGTCAGCCTCAGTGATTTTGATTTAAGCGCATCCAGCCCAGATTTACTGGAGCTATTAAACCGCCTGCCTTTTCCCGGCAATGTTACGCCAGAAATCACAGAAAGCATGATCGAGGTTTCCACCGACATTCAAACAGAATACCCAAAGCTGCTCTCACAGCTACAAAATATGCGCGATACGCTAGTAAAAGCAGGCGATAAACTCAATATTGGCGTCTGCGGCGGGGGCACACACCCTTTTCAACTTTGGTCTGATCGACGCATTTTTAACAAGCCTCGGTTCAATGAAGTTTCTGAACTGTACGGTTATCTAACCAAGCAGTTCACTATTTTTGGGCAACACGTGCATATCGGCTGCACCAGCGGCGATGAAGCGATGTTTCTACTGCATGCGCTAAGCCGCTATGTGCCGCATTTTATTGCTTTATCGGCCTCCTCGCCATTTGTGCAAGGCAATGACACGCTATTTCACTCTGCACGGCTTAATTCTGTATTTGCTTTTCCTTTAAGCGGCCGCGCGCCATTTTTGCTGCGCTGGGAAGACTTTGAACAACAATACTTTGCAAAAATGGCGTTAACTGGCGTTGTCAAAAGTATGAAAGATTTTTACTGGGATATTCGCCCCAAACCCGAGTTTGGCACGATAGAGTTACGCGTCTGTGATACGCCGCTATCTGTGGAGCGAGCCGCCGCACTTGCTTGTTACTTACAAGCCCTTTGTCGCTATTTACTCGAGCAATATGAAGCGCCGCCAGTAGAAGATGATTACCTTGTTTATAATTACAACCGCTTTCAGGCCTGCCGCTTTGGTCTAGATGGCACGCTGGTTCACCCTAAAACCTATCAGCAAACTAGCTTGCGGGAGGATATCGGCAATACCTTAAATCGCATCCAGCCGCATGCCGCTGCATTAAATAGCATCCCTGCTTTAGAGCATATTCATCAATTAATTATCAGTGGTGATGACGCCACTTTTCTGCGCCACGAGTATGACAAGCGCAACAATACAGCCGGCATGGTTAATGCTGCGATACAGCGGTTTCGCTATGGCAGCAATGCTTTTCCAAACAAATAAGCCGCCGCTTTGCTTATTAAAAAAGAAAGATTTGCTAAAGCCATTTAGAATAATACCGATATAAATACCTCGAGCAAGCTTATGCTCAGGATTGGCTTTGCAAACCATCAACACCAATTTGGCTGCGCTCATGGTGCAGCGCAACCTCGAAAAATCACAAAATTCGCTGCTCACTTCCTTGCAGCGTTTATCCTCTGGTCTGCGCATTAATAGCGCGATGGATGACCCGGCAGGCTTAGCCATCGCAGACCGGATGGGCGCAAAAATACGTGGGATGACGCAAGCAAGACGCAATGCCAATGATGCGATTTCTATGGCGCAAACGGGCGAAGGCGCAATCACGCAGCAAATTGATATCTTGCAGCGCATCCGCGAGCTGGCCGTGCAATCAATAAATGGCAGCAACTCAAATGCTGATCGTCAGGCCATGAATGCAGAAGTGATGCAGCTGGTAGCCGAGCTAGATCGAATTGCGCAAACCAGTGAATTTAACGGGCAAAAATTATTTGATGGCAACGCTTCAAATACGGCGTATCAAATCGGCCCGAATGCGAGCAATACCCTTAGCATTAATGCGCCAAACTTACGCACCCATCAGTATGGTAGTTACTTACTTGGCTCAGGCGCGGGCAGCGGTATTTTAAGCTGGAGCCACGCTTTAACCGGCACGGATCGTTATTTTGATGGCACATCGGGTACGGTCAATGTAGCCAGTGGCGCAATTCTAAGCGCTGGCACGCTCAATATAAATGGCGCACAAGTTAGCTTACTAAATACCGATATGGCGAGCACTATTGCGGCCAAGATTAATCACAGCGCAGCAGGCGTGCAAGCCTCAGCGCGCACCGAGGCCATGCTTTCCCTTGGCTCTGGCCACTACGATTTAATGGTGGGATCTAAATCCAGCGCCTTCACCGCCGTTCATTTTAATATCAACGATGATAATCAAAATGGCCAGATTGATCGCGATGAATACGCCGCTGCCATTAATGCTTTTAATGCCAAATCCTCTAAAACCGGCGTGCTGGCCCAGCTGCAGGCGTTTTCTACCACAGCGGGCGAAACGTCATATGGCATACAACTACTCAATGAAGAAGGCAATAATATTGTTTTAGCCAGTGATGCCGCTGCCACTAATGGCTTTGGTGGCGGCGTTTCTATCTGGAATTATGATCCCTTATCCTCTAGTGGCAGTATTCAGCGCCGAATCGAATCGGTACTAAATATACCCAGCTCGGGCAGCGTTAGTTTTGCGGGGCAAGTTAGGCTAAGTGATTCCCATGCATTTAGCATCAGCAGCGATAGCACGCTAGAAACACGCAATGGCGTTATTTATAACGGTGCAAATAATGGCGCACTTCTGCCCAATGCTTTGATTCACTCAATCTTAAGCGCTGTTGATAAACTGGATATATCAAGCGTCAATAAAGCGATCCAAGCCCTAAGCATAAGCGATCAGGCGATGGAAACCCTCAATGCCGAGCGCTCTAAACTTGGCGCATTCCAAAACCGCATGGGGTTTACGATGGCCTATCTGGATAACAGTATTGAAACCACCAGCGCTGCCCGTAGCCGCATCATGGATGCAGATTTTGCCGCAGAAACTGCATCACTGGTGCGCTCGCAAATTTTAATTCAAGCAGGCACAGCCATGCTCACAATTGCCAATGCCATGCCTAATCAAGTACTTAGCCTACTAAAGACGATTGGCCGCTAAGCTTGTTTAGCATTGAGACACACAGACGTTTAGCCACCAATAAAACACCATTATTGTTGCGATCACGCAAATGTGGGTAAATTAATAAAATCAATATCACGGCCATTATGTTTAATGAGTATGAAATAAACAGTAAACATCGCTAGTAATAAAGACATTGCTTATTTGACATGCTTTCTCTGTATTTAAAGCAAGTAACCTAAATAATCACGGCGCTTTTACCCGCCAAATAGCGGATAAACAGAGGTAGATTAACAATTATTCATACCTAAACATGCAATCTAAGCCCACTGCTATTGCTGGCTACAACTGCAATTCAACTAAACACGCAGCATATATCTAAGTGATTGATAGCCCGCTATTTAGTGCGTAGCTGACTTCAATTCAAACAATTAATGCAACCTCTCCTTTTACCTTTTAGATTTGCGGCCACGGCGCGGTAAAAACCAGCATAAATAACAAGGCAGCATTACCCCATTTCTTGATATCGCGCACATTTTAAATGCCCGCTCTCTTCTATGATTGAGTTGACTTAAACTCCTATGAAAAGCCGACCATGCTCGACCTCTCAACTTTTTTCCTTGGACGCCCCCTAGCTGCGCCGTTGATGAACGCGTCAGGCGTTTGGTGCAACGTAACGAATCAGCTCAATGCGCTCGCAAAGAGTGAAGCGGGCGCAATGGTGACTAAAAGCTGCACGCTGGTACGCCGAGATGGTAACCCAGAGCCGCGTTATCACACTTTAACCATGGGCAGTATTAATTCAATGGGTTTACCTAATGAAGGCCACCTTTATTATTTAGATTATGCTCAACAGCATGATTATGAAAATAAGCCTTTGTTTTTTTCTGTTGCGGGCTTAACGCTAGACGATAATTTAACAATGGTGGCGCAAATTCAAGATGCCTACACGCCTGCCATAGTGGAAATCAATCTATCCTGCCCAAATGTGCCTGGCAAAGCACAAATTGGCTATGATTTTGAAGCTTTAGATGTCATCTTGGCAGAAATTAGTTCTGCCTATGCTCGCCCTTTTGGGGTAAAGCTGCCGCCCTATTTTGATATTGCGCATTTTGATGAAGTGGCAGAGATATTAAATCGCTACGATAAGCTCGCTTTTATCACCTGCATTAATTCAATTGGCAATGGCTTAATGATTGATATTAATAGCGAAACTGTGCTTATTAAGCCTAAGCAAGGCTTTGGTGGGATTGGTGGTGAGTATGTATTACCCACCGCGCTTGCTAATGTCAATGCATTTTATCGCCGTTGTCCTAATAAATCTATTATTGGCTGTGGCGGTGTTAGCACTGGTGAGCATGTATTTATGCACTTATTAGCCGGTGCCAGCATTGTTCAAGTGGGTACGGCATTGTATGAAGAAGGTGTAGATATTTTTGCGCGATTAAAAATAGAGCTAGCACGAATCATGCAACAAAAAGGCTATCAGAAAATTGAAGAATTTCAAGGAAAATTAAAAGCCATTTAAAAATAAAAACTAATACATATCCCTATTGATAATCCCATCCGTCTACGCTTATTATCTCTCGGCGCGTTATAGCGTGGCTCTGTAAATTTCAGTTTTTATATTGGATATGTGTAGTTTTATCAGTAACTACACTCCAGCTTGGAGGAATAGCATGCGTACTCAATGTCTTAAAACGGGTCTTACTCTTACCCTCATGTGTGCAGCCTTTGCTGCTAGCGCCGCCGATGCACTTCCTCGAGTGACTATTTTAGCCACCGGCGGCACCATTGCGGGTACGGGAGCCACTAGCACCACAACGGTAGGCTATACCGCCGCAAAAATCGGTGTAGAGCGTTTGATTGAAGCAGTGCCTGAATTGCAAAAAGTAGCCCACGTCAAAGGCGAGCAGGTTTTTCAAATTGCTAGCGAAAACATGAGTAACGATCACTGGCTAAAGCTTGCTAAGCGCGTGAATGAAGTACTTAAACAATCCGATGTAGACGGGATTGTGATTACCCATGGCACCGACACCATTGAAGAAACGGCTTACTTTTTGAATTTAGTGGTTAAAAGCAAAAAACCTGTTGTGATTGTAGGTGCAATGCGCCCTGCCACCGCTATCAGCGCGGATGGCCCTATCAATCTTTATAATGCAGTGGCTTTAGCGGGCAGCAAAGAAGCGGTAGGTCAAGGTGTATTGGTGTCTTTAAATGACGAAATCCAAGGCGCACGCGATGTCACCAAAACCAATACCATGACTGGCAATACCTTTAGAGCGCCAGAGCTAGGTAGCCTAGGTTATATGGTATCGGGCCAAGCTAAATTTTACCGTAGCAGCACGCGTAAACACACCAGCGAAACCGAATTCGATGTAAGCCGCCTAGAAACCCTGCCTGCTGTGGATATTGCTTACGGCTCGGCCAATGCTAACACCCTCGCAATTGATGCATTTGCTGCCGCTGGCGACGTAGGGATTGTATATGCAGGTACGGGTGATGGCAGCTTATCCACCCCTGTGCGGGCACGCCTTACCGAACTACGCCAAAAAGGCATTCATATTAATCGCTCATCCCGCGTAGGCAATGGTCCTACCGTTCGCGGCGGCGAAAACGATGATGATAAAACCGACTTCACCGTATCCGATACTCTTACCCCGCAAAAAGCCCGTATTTTGCTGATGCTGGCGCTGACTAAAACCAAAGACAGCAAAGAAATTCAACGCATGTTTTACACTTACTAAACCAAGCATAAAATTAGTCTGAATTTAGTTAATAAAAAACCGCTGCAAGCATCAATTTGCAGCGGTTTTTTTATGCGTTTTTATTTTAAAGCATTGGTAAATTGCTAAAGTTTTTCCTAACAAACTCACTCGTAAACTGGCCCAATAAGCGATGAGTATGCGTGGTGGGGTGCATATTATCCCAAAATACAAATTCATCTGGATTGGAGCATTCTGGGCGTGGTTTTTGTGCCTGCATATATACGGTGCTGGCCGTAGAATTAATATTTAAGCAAGATTGCGTGGCATTTTTTACATTGTATTTACTAGGGTGATCTAATAAATCAGTAAACATGGTATTGGTATCAAAGAGTTGAATATTTAAACGTGCCCCATGTTTAACCCGCAGCGCTTTTAATAACAGAGCGAGCCGCTGATTGTAATCAATCACTTGCGCCGCCACTTTATCCGCGTCATTACGCATTTTAAATACCGGCACTCGCGCTATATTGGGTAGATTAAGTAGCAATATATTGCTGCCGCCCGCTGCAATCAGCTTATCTAAAGCCGTGGTTTATGCCGTAATCAATTGATCGACACTACGGCCATAGTTTAATAAATCATTCCCACCAATAAGCATGGTAAACAAAGTATTTTCGGGACGATATGCTGGCGCTTGTGACATATATTCCGTCCAAGACTGCACCTGTTGAATAAGCCCTGGCACCACTAAATGCGTATCCGCTGCAGAACCGCCAATAGCCCAATTATAAAGAGGCAATTTTAAATTGTCGGCTAAATACTCAACCCAAACATGGTCATTACTAAAACGGCCAATAAACCACGCTTTTGAATTTGGCAATTTCCACATTGAGGCGTTATACATATTTTGTGTATCAGAAAGACTATCACCAAAGGCAATGACTTTATTGAGCGTATGACTTTGCGTTGCCTGATCATTAGTCCATACCGTGGCATTAAACGATAGAGCATTATTGGCCGCGGCCACCAGTGCCACCGGCGTTTTAACGCCCAGCTGACTTAATGTTTGTCTACACACGCTGCTTAGGGTTTCTTGGGCTACATCGCTATAAAACATATTCTTCCACTGGAATTGGCCATCTGCCCACCAGTTGCCATAGAGCTTGTAATAAGCACCGCTACTTGGATCCGTCGCCCAAGCATAAGTTGTGGCAGGCTGACTTAACTCATCCTTTAGCCGGTAATAGCAACGCAAATAGGTGTAAGTGTAACCACCTAAGCGCATTGCCCTAGCGGCTGCGGGGGCATTTCGCAATTCTGCGGCACTGAGTGGTTTTTCCGCAGATAACACGCCACCTAACTGCGCATCAGGGCTTTCATCGGCAAAAACTACGGCAGAAGAGATCAGCATGCTAGTTAGTAATAAATATCGCATCGATGCTTATCCACTCAGAATATTATCATTCACTTATACTAATCCAACCCCAAAGCACAACCTATACCTTGAAACACCCATACACAGCCAATAAAAAAGGCGAAAAGCTTGCTGCTTTTCGCCTTTAAAATAACTAACAATCAAACGCCGCCTTAAAACCGATTACCGCGCATAGCCTTGTGCAGGAACAATGACCAAAGCGGCGCGTTGGCCGATGCTGATATCTGGGTTAGGGAAGATCAATCTGGCATCTGCCTCATCTACCACATGCTGAATATCCCCCTCTTCGGCCAATAGCGTACCAAGCGGCAATGGGGCAAAGTTATCTGTATGGGCATCAATGCGTAAGGTAAATGCATCGCTTTGCTTGATAATCTCGCGCGAAACTTTAAACAGGCGGATATGCGCCGGAACCACCTCGCACTCTGGTAACGCCCCACTGATCATGTTTTCTAAATAAGCGTGCATTTTACTTAGATCAAGCACCGCGTTCTGGCCAAAGGGCATGGCTCTGCCCAGCTCGATCGTAAACGCTGCGGCCCCACAATATTGGCTAGAAAAGAAAGAAAACGTTGTGGAGGTGGTGGATTGCATGAGCACCGCATCTACCCCAGCAGCAGCCAAGCGCGCCACTTGCAAGGGCTCAAAATTACGCCCATGAGGGGGCAAGGGGTAGATGGCAAACTTTTCAATTAATGAGCCATGAATAGCCGTGTGTAAATCGTAATGCAGGCGCGGCTTACCGTCCTGAATAGAGCGAGAAAAAAACCGCATCAGCTGCATTTCCAGCATTGCAGCGCGGCGCGCCTCCATGCCATCTTCTACCTCGGGCCTGCGACAGAATAAGCGATTCATATCCTGCTCAATGCAGCGCACCCCTTGGCGCATTGCCTCAACATTGCCAAATATGCAGAGTACGCGGGCGCGTACGCGCAGCTCACCGCTTAGAATTTGACTCACCAACTGATCTAATAGCTCGACCGGAGCGGTTTCATTGCCGTGTATCCCACAGCTTAGTACCACATCTAATTGCCGATCACTGGGGTCTTTAGGCTCAAAGCGGATGACGCCCTCGTCCATGACTTGCACATGGGTGCCATTAGGTAGGCAATAAGGCAAGGCAATCGACGTTTTTCCTGCCAAGATTTGTGCTAAAAAAGAAGGATTCATTTTAGGTCTATGTCTTTGGTAACTTAATGAAGTCTAGGCCTTGTTGGTGTTTTTTTCACGCTAGCAAACATCAATAGCCTTAAGCCCTTCTGCAGCTAGATATAATGTAAGGGCCCAGCAAGTAGCACCCTTACATTTTGTTGCTGCATATCAGTGATATTAATCAGCTTAACTGACAAGGGTAAATTGAGCCTAAATGTAAAATCTGCGTTAATTCATCCAAAGCCGTGCGCACTTCAGTCATTAACTGAGGGTCAACCAAATCCGCTTCGGTCAGGCGATCACGGTAGTGCTGATCCACCCAGTTATTTAGGCGGGTAAATAATTGATCGTTCATCCAGATATGTGGATTCACTGCCGCCAGCTCTTGCTCTTGCAAAGCCACGCGTAAACGTAAGCAAGCTGGGCCGCCGCCATTTTGCATGCTTTGTTTTAAATCGAATACCATTAATTCAGCAATTGGCCCATTACTGGCCAACATCCCTTGTAAGTATTCCCAAACCGCTGGCGTAGCGCGGCATTCATCAGGCACAACTAAGTTTTGACGGCCATCGCCACGCGCTAATAATTGGCTATTAAATAGGTAGGACTTCACCGCGTCCGCCACACTCACTTGAGCCAACGGCACTTCAATCACTTGTAAGCCACCACCCAGCTTAGCGTCTAGCTCGGCGTATACGGCGGCTTGGCGCAAGAATGCAGTTTCGTGGCTAAACAAAACATTTTGATTGCCCACCGAAATCACATCATTATGAAATACACCCGCATCGATCACTGCGGGGTTCTGCTGAGCAAAGACTAGCTTATCAGCGCTTAAGCCATGTAAGCGGGCAATCGCCTCCCCCGCTTCACGCGTTTGCCTTGCGGGGAATTTCTGCGGCTCAGTTTCACCCCCCCAATGCTGACGGCCATACACAAAGAACTCCACCCCAGGCTTGCCGTAGTCATGGCAAAAACGGGTGTGATTGGCCGCGCCTTCATCGCCAAACACCGCCTGCATAGGCAGAGCATCATGATGGGCAAATACCGCATCATTATTAAACATCGCTTTAAGCGAGCGCGTGGTTTGCCCGTGCTCAATAGCGCGGTGAAATTTATTTTGTAAATTTGCCGCCGTAAAGTGCACACGGCCATCGCGGGTGTCGGCCGAAGGGCTCACCGTTGCAGCATTGGCGGTCCACATACTGGATGCAGATGACACATTGGCCAGCAAGCCTGGCGATGTTTTGGCGACCGCAGCCAATACCGCTGCATCATCCCCAGCAAAGCCTAGCTCACGCAGTAAGCCAATGGCTGGGCGCTCTTGCGGCACAAATACGCCCTGCTTATAACCCATATCGGCCAGCGCTTTCATTTTGGCGAGACCTTGCTTAGCCGCCTCACGCGGATTGGCGGCTTTATTGGCATTGGATGTGGAAGCCACATTGCCAAAAGAATGACCGCCGTAATGGTGGGTTGGGCCAACTAAACCGTCAAAATTCGCTTCAAAACTCGTCGACATGTATTTATTCCTTTCCAATGACCATGCCCGGCGGCAATTTTGCGGGCATAACAAGTAATTCTGATTCTAAAGAAGCAACAGGATAAGCACAGTAATCTGCTGCGTAATAAGCGCTTGGGCGGTGATTGCCACTCGCCCCAATCCCACCAAAAGGCCCAGCACTGGATGCGCCCGTCAGTGGTTTATTCCAATTCACGATGCCTGCGCGGGATTCGCGCCAAAACACCTTGTAGCGCTCATGGCTATCGGATAAAAGCCCCGCAGCTAAGCCAAAGCGGCTGCGATTAGCCAAGCGAATAGCCTCATCAAAATCAGCATAGCGCTGCACTTGTAATAAGGGGCCAAAACACTCTTCATCAGGCAAATCAGCCACATCGCTTACATCAATCAATCCAGCAGAAAGCAGCGCAGTCGCGGCATCTAAGCGGCGCATTTCTAAAAGCATTTTACCGCCTTTTGCCAGTAGTTGGCTTTGCACTGCCAGCATATTATCAACCGCCACCATCGAGATCATTGCCCCCATAAAAGGCGGAGGCTCGGCATCCCAAGCACCCACCCTAAGCTCGGCACTGACTCGCACTAGCCGATCTAAAAATGCATCACCCCATTCGCCCTTAGGCACAAATAAGCGCCTTGCGCAGGAGCAACGTTGGCCTGCCGAGATAAATGAGGACTGAATAACATGATGAATTGCGGCGGGAATATCTCTGACTTCATCCACAATCAAAGCGTTATTACCGCTCATTTCAAGTGCTAATATTTTATCAGGGCGGCCAGAAAACTGCTGATGCAATAAATGGCCCGTGGCCGCACTACCAGTAAAAAACACGCCATCCAAACCGGTATGCGCCGCAAGCAATGCACCTGTTTTGGGGCCGCCTTGCAGCAAATTAATCACTCCAGCGGGTAAACCTGCCGCCAGCCATAGCTCAACCGTTTTTTGCGAAGTCATTGGGGTAAGCTCAGATGGCTTAAACACCACCGTATTGCCAGCCAGCAGCGCAGGTACAATATGCCCATTAGGCAAGTGCCCAGGAAAATTGTAAGGACCAAGCACCGCCACTACCCCATGCGGGCGGTGCCGTAACACCGTACTGGCATCGCCCTGGGTTGATTCTTTACGATAGGTGCGCTCTTCAAAGGCACGAATAGAAAAATCAATTTTACCCACCATGCTGGCCACTTCCATCGCCGCTTCCCAGCGTGGCTTGCCTGTTTCTAAACCGATGGTTGCGGCTAATTCATCTAGGTTGGACTGCAGTAAATCTGCAAAGCAGCGCAGCACTACGATGCGGATACTCAACTCCGTATCGCGCCACGAGGCAAACGCAGCCCGCGCAGCGCCCACCGCAGCATCGACCTCATGCAAGGTTGCGGCATTGCCCACCCAAACGGCTTGCTGACTAACAGGATTGCGCGAAGTCCACGCCTCCCCTTTGCCAACCAACCAGCGCCCATCGATTAATTGCATGCACTACTCCTTAGCAGAAAGCGGTACGGCGCGTACGCTATCTCCATTGGCAATACCCAATTGATCTAAGCTGGCTTGGCTTAATTGCAAGCTGTGCTTGGATTTATGCGCCATAGCAATAACACAGCGAAACCCCAATAGCTGACGATTAGAAACCAAGTACGGCACACCACCATCAGCGGCCACATCGGCTAATTCAGCGGCATAACAATGACTAGCCCGCACCGCGCGAATTTGATTTAAATCGCACTCCAGCGTTGGGCCGGCATCAAAAATATCGACATAACCTTGGTAGCGAAAGCCTTCCGCCTCCAACATGGCTCGTGCTGGGCGGGTTGCACTGTGCACTTCTGCGATCGAGGCACGGGCTTCATCGGATAAAAAGCAGGTATAGATTGGGTGCTGCGGCATCAGCTCCGCAATAAAGGATTTGCTGCCCACATAAGATAAGAAATCCGCGCGGGCAAAATCCATACGAAAGAAATGACGCCCTAAGCTTTCCCAAAATGGCGAGCAACCCGCCTCATCCGAAATGCCGCGCATTTCAGCAATAATCCGCTGCGAAAACCGCTCGGCGTGCTCCGCCATAAATAAGAAACGCGCCTTAGACAACAAACTGCCATTGCCGTCTTTACGGTAGTCGGGTAGTAAAAATAGTGAGCACAGCTCACTTGAGCCAGTCATATCACTATTTAAAAATAAGGTGGCTAGCTGCTTATAAATACCCAGCTCACGGGAGGCATGCACATTTAGGCCAACGCGGTAGTTGTACCAAGTTTCATGCATCCCAACTGCTGCTTCAATGGCAGAAGTGCCGACTATTTTTCCGCTGATTTCATCTTCCAGCACAAAAACATAGCTGGCGTCTGCAATATCTGGCGCCGCCGCATTTAAAGACGCTTCGCTGGCCAGAATACGGGTAGACAAGCGCTCGGGATTGGCTTGTAAGGTAGTTACCCCCACCCCAGCGTCTTTAGCTAAATTTAATAGCGCGGGTAAATCTCCAGTCTCAATTGGACGGATCAACATACAAAAAACTCCTTTAAACCCAGACCTGATACGAACACGAATTCAGGCGCTGCAGGTATTTGATTCATTTCTGAGGAAGTTACTGTCTTCAACCCCAAGCCTCAGGCAATGCCGAAGAGGGATAAACCTATGAGAGCAAAGGTAAATTCAGCGTAAATTCACACTATTTACCCGCAAAACAGAAAGGACGCAGATACCAACAGAGCCTAGAGAGCCTAGCAAAGCCCACCTTGTATTACATCGGGACAAGTCCCAACTGAAGACTATCCTTCAGCAAATAGTGGGCAGTGCAGCATATTGCTTTCAAGTTTGCTTAATATTGACTATGAATAACTCATAGCGTAGCTGACACAAGGCACAGAAATAACTGGCCACAAGCTCAGTAGAGGGCGAATTATCGTCAAGAATGCGTATGGCTGCACCTATTTAAGCACTATGAATTAGAAACGAAGCGGAAACCTAGGGTGATTAAACCAACAAATCACTTTAAAAACCACGCCTTAAGCAATGACTTACATAAGCATACTTACGCGCCACTACTCGCGGGTTTTGATCTCCCGGCTCTAAGCAGGATGCCCTTATGCCGATTACACACAGTACGAACAACAAGCTTTGCTCGATTACGATTAGTGGAGAAATGTCGATTTACACCGCAAAACTGACTCAATCCACCCTAATAGAGCTGCTACAAACCGAAGGCCAGATTCATATTGATCTATCCGAAGTCAGTGATATCGACAGCACAGGAGTCCAGCTTTTACTGAGCCTTAAAAACTTTGCCAATACACAAAACATCCCCCTACAATTTCATGGGCACAGCCAATGCGTATTAGATGTGATCGATCTTTACAATATTGCTGCCGAGCTAGGGGATCCTTTAGTGTTAACCCAACGCTAAAGACTTAGGTTTTCCTTAGAGCGCCGCTCAGGCTGTGCAAGGAGTAAAAAATGGATCTAGACTCCGCTAGAGGTGCGCTCATCGAAGAGGCGCGAGATTTACTGATGTCGATGGAATCAGCGCTGCTGACTATCGAAGACGAAAGTGTCAGCGAGGATGAAATTGCGGCTCTATTCAGGGTGGCTCACACCATTAAAGGCTCGGCAGGGCTGTTTGCTTTAGATCTTATTGTTGATTTTACGCACAGCATGGAAAGTGTGCTGGATTTAGTCAGGAGCAAAGAAGTAACTATTGATGGCATCATGATTTCATTATTGCTACATTGCAAAGACTATCTCAGTTTATTAATTGGTGCTGTAGAAAACAAAACAGAGCATATCGATCCAGATTCAAAGAATCGCAACTTATTATTAACACAGCTCGATTTCTATCTAAATACTTCTAATAGTTTGAAAGTACTAGAAGTAGACAACCCAATAGAAAAAGACCAACAAACCAGCCGAGATGATGCGCACTGGCATATCTCATTACGTTTTGCTAAGCACATTTTGCAAAATGGCTTAGACCCTCTGGCTTTTATTACCTATCTAGCCACATTAGGCAGAATTAGTTATATCTATACAATAACCGACAAAATACCTCCATTAGCAGAAATGGATGCTGAACACTGCTATCTAGGATTTGAAATTGATTTGGAATCAAGTGCCGACAAACAAACCATTGAAAATGCTTTTGAATTTATTAGAAAAGACAGCACTATACGCATTATTGCACCCCATTCAGAAATACAAGATTATATTGATTTAATTCACTCCTTGCCTGAATCACCAAAATTACTTGGCGAAATTCTTATTAAGGGTAAATCTATCACACCATTAGAATTGGAAGAAATTTTACACATCCAAAAATCAAGGCCTGAGCGCCCTTTAGGTAGTATTTTTATTGAAGAGAATATAGTAGCTGCTCCAATCGTTGAAGCGGCACTGATTAAACAAAAACAAAGTGCTGATAAAAAGAGTCAAGAATTAAAATTCATTAAAGTTGAAGCGGGCAAGCTAGATTTGCTTATTAATTTAGTTGGGGAGTTAGTGATTGCAGGCGCGGCGGCCAATTTAATTTCAAAAAAAATCAAAGATCCTAGTATGTTTGAAGCCTGCACTAATCTTTCTGATTTAGTAGAGCAGATTAGAGATGGCGCACTTAATTTAAGAATGGTACAAATTAAAGAAGTTTTCGATCGCTTTCCTAGGGTAATTAGAGACGCATCTCAGGATTTAGAAAAACAAATCGAGCTTAAATTAATCGGCACAGAAACCGAACTTGATAAAAGCATGATCGAAAAATTGAACGATCCATTAATGCATATTGTTAGAAATGCGATTGATCATGGGATTGAGCCACCACACGAGCGTATTGCCAAAGGAAAGCCTGCTCAAGGGGAATTAACGCTGAGTGCTTTCCATGAATCAGGCAGTGTAGTGATTGAGATAAGCGATGATGGTGCAGGACTAAACAAAGAACGGATTTTAAAAAAAGCAATAGAAAAAAAATTGATTAACAAAGATGCAGTATTAAATGAGTATGAGATTTATCAGCTAATCTTTGAGCCCGGCTTTTCTACCGCAGAAAAAATAACCCACCTCTCTGGCCGAGGAGTGGGTATGGATGTAGTCAGACGCAACATTGAACAATTACGTGGCGAGGTAGAAGTATTATCAGAAGAAGGCACGGGCAGTATTTTTAGAATTCGCTTACCACTCACTATGGCTATTATTGATGGCTTTCAAGTACAAGTAGCCAATGCTACGTTTGTGATTCCACTGGATTTGGTTTTAGAGTGCGCAGATCTTACGCCCGAGAGCGAACAGCACAACTTTGTTAATTTACGTGGCAAGGTATTGCCTTTTATTCGCCTGCGTGATTTATTTGATTTGCCCGAAAATACGGCAGAAAGAGAAAGTATTGTGATTGTACAATACGGGCAAAACCGTGCGGGCTTAGTTGTCGACAAATTAATTGGCGAATTTCAGGCCGTTATTAAGCCATTGGGTTTATTATTTAGAGAGGTAAAGGGCATTAGCGGGTCAACCATTTTAGGCACAGGCCAAGTTGCTTTAATTTTAGATATCGCTCAATTAGTGCAATTTGCACACAAGAAATCTCATATAGAACAAACAAGCCAAATACGACACTTAAGCATAAAAACACCCTTATCGCTAATCAACAACAAATAAAGTGCTTGGAGAGAAAAATGTTTTTGGTTAGAAACTTAAAATTAGGTAAAAAATTAATCATAGCCTTTATGGCCATTGCTAGCTTGTCGCTTATAACAGGGATTATTGGCTTAATAAAAATAAACACCATGAATGATTTAATTTCAGACATGTATATAAATCAATTAAAACCAATAAAAGACATTGCCAACGCCAATACTAACGCTATTTACGTGGCTAGAAAACTAAATTTTTACTTAATTGCACACGATAAAGAGCTAAGAGAAAAAACATTTATTGAAATGGGTGCTCACGAAAAAAAAATGTTTAATCTTATACAAAGCTATCAAGCCTCACCACAAAGCCCAGCCACTGCAGATATTTTGCAACAAATTCCTTTGCTATGGAAAAATTTTAAAATTACACAGAAAAACGCTATCAATTTAGCCAATAAAAACAACGACGCTGGTGCCAGTAAAATCATTTTAGAGGAAGTTGGCCCTTCATTTCAAAAAATAGACGATGCCCTATCCGCACTGCTCGATGCCAATGAAGATCGCAGCAAAGCCCTCTTTGAAGATGCACAAGCATTGGCCAATAAAATAAATCTACTCATGTCTATCGTTATTAGCAGCAGTTTTTTAATTGCTATTGTTATTGCGCTATTTATAACCCGACAAATAACCCAGCAAATTGGTGGCGAGCCCAGCGAAGCCGTACGTATTGCCAAACAGGTCTCTGAAGGCGATTTAAGAAATACCAGCACCTTGGTTGCAGGGGATCAATCTAGCGTCTTATTTGCGTTACACACTATGTGCACGACCTTAAGCAATATCATGAGCGAAGTGCATGGCACCTCTGATGCCCTTGCTAGTGCCTCTGAACAAGTGAATGCCTCCTCACAGAATTTAGCTCAAAATGCTTCAGAGCAAGCCGCTAGCATAGAGCAAACCAGTGCCGCATTAGAGCAAATCACCTCAACCATTTCCCAAAATAGCGAAAATGCAAAAGTCACAGAAGGCATTGCAAGCAATGCCTCTAGTAATGCCATCGAAGGCGGCGCAGCCGTAAAAGAAACAGCGCGGGCCATGCAGCAAATTGCTAATCGTATTCGTATTATCGATGATATTGCCTATCAAACTAATTTACTGGCCCTTAATGCCGCCATTGAAGCCGCCCGTGCGGGGGAGCATGGCAAAGGCTTTGCCGTGGTTGCTGCAGAAGTGCGCAAACTTGCCGAGCGTAGCCAAATTGCTGCCCAAGAGATTAGTGAATTAGCCAGCAATAGTGTTAATCAAGCCAGCAATGCAGGCGATAGGCTGGAAGAAATCGTGCCATTAATCAGAAAAACAGCCGATTTAGTTCAAGAGATATCTGCCGCCTCGCAAGAGCAAGCCAACGGGATCGAGCAAATTAATATGGCTGTTAGCCAATTATCACAAGCCACACAAGGCAACGCGGCGGCGGCGGAGCAGCTTAACTCTACCTCTGAAGAGCTTTCGATCCACGCTTCCCGTTTGCAAGAAATGATCGGTTTCTTTCAAACTGAAAAGACCATACACAAAGCTCTGCACAATATACCCACCCTGCATGCATCGATATCCGTAGCTCAACACGACAATCAATTTGTTTCGTATTAAAGGATTACGCCAATGAATATGAATAAATTAAGAAGAAATGGCGAGCTTAAAAACATTGAAGCCGCGCCAGAGGAAAAACAATACCTCACCTTTACCTTGAATCAAGAACTATTTGCCGTTGTTATTCATAGCATTAAAGAGATTATTGAGTATCCTGGCGTAACCGAAGTGCCGCTTATGCCACGTTTTATGCATGGCGTAATTAATATGCGTGGTGCGGTTATTCCCGTTATTGATTTAGCCATCCGTTTTGGTAAAGAGTCCAGCCATCTTGGCCGCCGCTCTTGCGTGGTTATTTTGGAAGTCTTTTTTGCTGATGAATATCATGAAATGGGCATTTTGGTTGATGCCGTTAATGAAGTGTTAGAAATCCCTGCCCATCAAATTGAATCCCCTCCTGAATTTGGCGCAAAAATACGTAGCGAATTTATTGCGGGAATTGGCAAAATTAATGAGAAGTTTGTCATTATTCTGGATGTAAACCATGTTCTTTCTCTGGGAGAAATGAGCTCTATGGTGATTGATGAAATTAATTTCAACCATCCTGCGTTAAGCGCCCCACAAAACGCTGAATAGTGTGAGAGATGCATGTCCACCAAACGCATTTTTTTACTGCCAGGCGATGTACGCTTCGCCCAAGCCCCTGGCTGGCTATACACTATTTTGGGTTCTTGCCTTGCCATTACCGCTTGGCATCCATACAAAAAACACGGCGGGATGTGCCATTTTCAACTGCCTAATTCCAGCAAAAAAGCCGAGCTAAACGGGCGTTATGGGCGTGATGCCTTTTCTCTGCTTTGCCAGCAGATGAGTAAATATGCCAGCCAGCCTAGTGAGTATCGCTATCAAATATACGGCGGCAGCCAAATATTAAAGCTACAGCCCTCAGTATCAATTGGCGCACGTAATATCCAAGCCGCCAAACAGCTGCTTACTAACGCGGCACTTGCGATTGATTTTGAAGACACCGGCGGGCATCAGTCACGCAAAATTGAGCTTGATTTGAGCACTGGGCAAGTTTGGGTACAACGTTTAAATCGAGAATAACAATCAAAAGTACCTAGCCCACTCAATATACAAAAATTACGAACGGATGCGGCAAGAAACAGGCGGAGCTAGAATTTTTGTTAAATGATCTCTACCCGCCTCCAAATAAAACCTTTAGTACATTGTGAAACAGCAAATTTACTCACTCAAAATGCACAATGGATATAAACCCCCTATAACTAAGATTATGCTTATCTAGATGGAATTAAATTATGGCCATTAAAGTAATGATTGTCGATGACTCTGCCGTTGTGAGGCAGGTGATGCTCGACACTTTATCTAAGGCCAGCGACATTGTTGTGATCGGGTCTGCGCCTGACCCTATTTTTGCCCGAGAAAAAATGCAAAAAGAATGGCCAGACGTGATTGTGCTTGATATCGAAATGCCAAGGATGGATGGGCTCACTTTTTTAAAACAAATCATGGCCGAACGCCCAACGCCAGTGGTCATTTGCTCATCCCTCACCGAAAAAGGCGCCGAGATCACCATGCAGGCGCTGTCTGCTGGAGCGCTGGCAATTATCACCAAGCCATCTTTAGGTATTCGGGATTTCATTCAAGATAGCGCTTCAGATCTACTGCATGCTATTCGGGCAGCATCGATGGCCCGCTTGCAACGCCCCCGCTCGCCTCCTACGCCGCAAGCAAATAACCATAGCACGCTTGCAGGCAGCGTGATGCAAGAGCGAATGAGCTCACCCAAATTATCTGCAGATGCTATTTTGCAAGCAACTGGCAATCACGCCTCTATCCAAACCACTCAAAAAATCATTGCCATTGGCACCTCAACGGGTGGCACACAAGCCTTAGAAAGCATTTTGCCTGAGCTGCCCAAAACATCGCCAGGCATTGTCATTGTTCAGCATATGCCCGAAAAATTTACCGCCACTTTTGCAGCAAGGCTCAATAGCTTGTCGCAAATTGAAGTCAGAGAAGCCAAAAGCAATGATCGAATATTGCCAGGCCTTGCGCTGATTGCCCCTGGCGGCAAGCATCTATTGGTGAAGCGCAACGGCACTCAATACCACGTGGATGTGATCGACGGCCCCCTAGTCAGCCGACACCGCCCCTCGGTAGACGTGCTATTTAGATCGGTTGCCAATGCCGCAGGGCGGAATGCGGTGGGGTTTATCTTGACGGGAATGGGCGATGATGGTGCCAAAGGCTTAAAAGAGCTACATGACACCGGTGCGCGCACTTACGCACAAGATGAGGCCAGCTGTGTGGTTTTTGGTATGCCCAAAGAGGCCATCAAGCTAGAAGCCACCGATGAAATCATTGCCCTTGAACGCATCCCTGAAGTCATTACAAAACTGTCTAACCGGTGAAAATAATGTCCAAATTACTCAATGTATTTATTGTTGAAGACAGCTTAGTGCAAAGAATGCACGCCGTGGCGCTTTGCGAAGACATAGGCTTAAATATTGTCGGTGAAGCATCTGATGGTACAGAGGCCTTGCTGTTGCTACAAAACATGGATTTGCCTGACATTATGCTGATTGATTTAGAAATGCCGGGCATGGATGGTATTCAACTGATTCAAGAGCTGGCTCATCAATCCATTCCTGTATCGGTGATTGTATCTAGCGCCAAAGAAGACGCTTTGATTGCTTCAGTGGAAACCATGCTGCAAGCCTATGGCCTACCTGTATTAGGCGCGATTAAAAAGCCATTAACGAGGCCGCAGTTAGATAAAGCACTGTGCCGCTTTAAACCCATCACCAAAGATCAGCTACAAATTAGACCAGAGTTAGTAATGGCCGCCTCCGAGATTGCCAAAGCATTGGTTGAGCATCAATTTATTGCCTATTTTCAGCCCAAAATATCAGTCAACACAGGGGTAATTAAAGGCGTAGAAACCTTGATACGCTGGCAACACCCTGAAAAAGGCTTGGTCATGCCATCGCAATTTATTGCCATTGCTGAAGAGCACGGTTTAATTAATGAACTCACCATGGAAATACTTGACCTAGCCCTGCAGCAGTGCCGCCACTGGCATGAACGTGGCCTAAAGATAACCGTTGCGGTTAATTTATCCATGCTGTCTTTATCGGACTCTAACTTTGCTGAGCAAATTGCTCAAAAAGTGGCCGAATTCAATATTGACCCTGCTTATATTATTTTAGAAATCACAGAAACGGCGGTGATGGGCGATGTGGGCAATGCGTTAGGTACACTGGCAAGGCTTAGGCTAAAAGGCTTTGGGCTATCTATCGACGATTACGGCACGGGCTTCTCATCCATGCAGCAATTATCCCGTATCCCTTTTACTGAGCTAAAAATTGATCGATCTTTTGTCGATGGCGCACATAGCAAGCCGCATCTACACGCTATTTTGGCCAGTGCCATTGAAATCTCAAAAAAACTTAATTTAAAAAGCATCGCCGAAGGCGTTGAAGATGCCGAGGATTTGGTCGTGCTGCAGCAATTAGGCTGCGATGTGGTGCAGGGCTACCTAACGGCAAAACCCATGCCTGGTGATGAATTACTGCCTTGGCTAAAAGCCAATAACCAACACCTGCGCGCGCTATGTAAACCCCCTGGGAGCTCATCCACAGAATAAGTCATAAAAAAACTAGGCCGCTATATCAAAATAGTGGCCTAGTTTTTTAAAAGCGCTTAGCTGCTGTGCAAGCCTCAATCAATCAATGAGGCTTCAGGCTCAACCCCTTCTAGCTTAACCTGCTCAATTTCAATAAACCGGCGCGATATTTTATCGCTGGTGATGCTAACCTGCTGCACGTCATCGTTTGCTTGGCGAATATGCGTGGCCAGCTTTTTCATTCTGTCATCAAAGCGAGTGAACTCTTGCCCCAGCTTGCCAAGTGCTTCTTTAATAATATGCACTTGCTTGCGAGTTTCTACGTCTTTAATCACCGCTCTTGCCGTATTGAGCACGGCCATTAAGGTGGTAGGCGATACAATCCACACCCGTTTTGCCATCGCGTGCTGCACCAGCTCAGGGTGATAAGCATGAATCTCTGCAAATACCGCTTCGGCAGGGATAAACATCACCGCGCCATCTGCCGTTTCATTGGGAATAATATATTTGCTAGATATATCGTCGATATGCTTTTTAATATCACCTCTAAACGCTTTAGAAGCGGCAATTTTATCAATGCTGGTATCAAACATCCGGTGGTAGTTTTCTAATGGAAACTTAGCATCCACCGCCACGGTTCCGGTTGGCTCGGGCAGACGTAAAATACAATCGGCGCGCGTGCCATTAGATAAAGTTGCTTGAAACTCATACACTTGATTAGGCAGCACATTTCTAATTAAATGCTCTAACTGCACCTCGCCAAACGCACCACGGCTGCGCTTATCCCCTAGCAATTCTTGTAAGCTCACCACATTGGTGGTGAGGCCATCAATTTTCTTTTGTGCCTCATCAATCGTGGCCAACCGCGCCATCACATTGGCAAAAGTCTCATTGGTTTTTTTAAAGCCCTCATCCAAGCGTTCGGTAACCTTGCCAGAAATTTCACCCAGTTTGGCATCGGCTGTTTTAGTCAGCTCGCCTACTGTGGCCGTCAATTGTGTGGTGGTCAGTGCAAGCGCATTTTGCAATTGCTCCATTTCACGCACCGATTGTTCGGCCAGCATTTGCGATAGCTTCAGTAGAATTTCTTCCCGCAACGCATCTTGCTTACCCGTAAGCTGGCTAGAAATATCGCCCAATTGCTTCACCACTAACTCACGCGTTTCAGAAAGCGTTGTGGTTAAAGAAAGCCGCATTGTGGATAAAGATTCTGTTTGCGCGGCTTGTAACCTGGTTAAAGATTCACGCGTTTCTTTTAACTCTTGCCCCACCCCGCCACGCACCCGTTCAAACGCTTCGGTCATGGTATCCCGCAGCCGCTCACCAGAGCGCATCACCGCATCAGAAAGCTGAGCCCCCTGCTGGGTTAAGGCAGAGTGCGTGTTTTCTGTCTGCCGAACTAGGCCTTCATGCAAGTCCGACAGCATCTCTCTATGCTTGGCCTCCATGTCTTGCGTCAGCGTATCTAAAACATCTCTTTGTGACTGTGCAAGCTGCTGCAAGCGAGCAACTACCAAAGCACCAGCCAACAAAACCACCAAGGTGGTAATTCCAAACAGTAGATCCAACATAGCTATTTCCTTTGCAGCAACCGCAGGATTGTAGGCGATGTACGGCAGTAAGCCTATAATCACTTGTATGAGACCTCTGTTATTTACTTTATTTACGCTATTCAGCTGCTCGGCCCAAGCAACAGACGTCGCCGCCATTCAGCATGCCGCCCAACAATGGTTGGATCTATCCCTTGCCAATAGCACGGGTGTTCCCAGCTATCAACTCAGCAAAATAGATAGCCGGCTGCAGCTCGCCGCATGTAAACAATACAATGTGGGCTTACCCAGCGGTTATCGTTTGCTCGGCAATACCATGCTACGCATTCAGTGCGTTGACGGTGCTAGCTGGGGAATCAATCTACCGGTGAAAGTATCGCTACTGGTGACTTACTATGTTGCCGCGAGGCCGCTTCCCGCTAATCAAGAAGTAGGCAGTGGCGATGTGATTGCCCAGCAGGGCGATCTTGGCACCCTACCCGGCTCGGTGATTTTAGACCCCGTTCAAGCGATAGGGCGCACGCTGAATACCGCAGTGGCTGCTGGCAAGCCCTTACGCCAAGAAATGCTTAGAGCGGCGATGGTGATTCAGCAAAACCAAAAGGTGCGCATTATTTATCGGGATAACGGCATCGAAGTCGCCAATGAAGGCATTGCCATGAATAATGCCGCCGAAGGCCAGTCTGTGCGGGTTAGGATCAACAATAACAAGCAAATAGTACAAGGCATTGCCACGGCAACGGGCAGTGTAGATGTGAGCGATTAGCCATTATCACCTAAGCGGGCAAGATACAAACAAAGGTGGCAAGCCAGCCGCTTTTGTCCTAAGCTCGCATTTTTGCTTGAATTGGCTCTTATCGTGCTGCCTAGTAAACTAAGCCCTATCCTTCTTTGCTCCTTGCTTGCTGCGTGCGCCAGTGCGCCCATCATCGTGCCCGCGCCACTTCCTAGCCCTATAGCCAGTGCGCCACTTGATGTCATTCCCCCAACGCCAAGCGCCATTCCAAGCCTACCTGCTATCACCGCTCCACCGCCCGTGGTGGTAGTGGTGCCACCGCCTGCGCTTAAATCGATTAGCCAATTAGAAGCACAAACGCTGCTTAATAAACTATTGCCCACCAAGATAAGCGAGCGCAATGGTTGGAAAAACGATCTGCTGGATGGCTTTACTGCACTCAAAATACCTTACACCCCAGAGTATTTTTGCGCCGTGATGGCGGTGATTGAGCAGGAATCGAGCTGGCAAGGCGATCCGCCCGTGCCAGGCTTGGGTAAAATTGTGTGGAAGCAAGTCGAAGAAAAAGCGGGTAAATATCATATTCCGCTGATAGCGGTACAAACGGCGCTGTTAAAAAGCTCACCAAATGGCAAAAGCTATAAAGAGCGCATTGATAAGCTACAAACCGAAGCGCAAATGAATAATGTATTTGAAGACTTAGCCAGCGACGCCAAAAGATTGAGCCTGCCCTTTAATATGAGCAACCCAATCCGCACCGGCGGCCCTATGCAGGTGAGCGTGGAATTTGCCGAAGGCCATGTACGGGCTTGGCCTTATCCTTACGCACGGCGTGGCAGTGTAAGAAGTGAAGTATTTAGCCGCAAGGGTGGTGTTTACTTTGGCACGGCCATTTTGCTGCAATACCCAGCACCTTACAGCAAAATGATTTATCGCTTTGCTGATTTCAATGCAGGCCGCTATGCCAGCCGTAATGCGGCTTTTCAAGCAGCACTGAACAAGCTGACTAATGACAGCATGGATTTAGATGGCGATTTACTGCGCTATGAAAACGGCAACCCAAGCCGCCAAAGCAGCGGCACAGAAAAAGCGCTGCAATCCATGGGTAAACGCTTAAATCTAAGCCATGAAGAAATCCGCCGTGATTTGCTGCTAGAAAAGCTGAGCGGCTTCGGCCAAACCCCGCTTTACCAGCGCTTATTTGCCCTAGCAGGCAATATGCCGCGTGAAGCGCTACCGCAAATTGATTTAAAGAGCCCCAAAATCACGCGAAAACTCACCACAGAATGGTTTGCCAAACGCGTTGATGGCCGCTACCAAACCTGCCTGAGCCGCGCCCCCGCCGCTTTTTAACTTTAGGGCACGCCTACCGTGCCCCTACTGCCAATATTGATAAGGTCAGCATCTATGCAAGCAAATAATTTTAATCTAGCCGACTATTTAAAGCGTATTGGCTATCAAGGCCACGCAGCCGCCGATTTGGCGAGCCTTACCCAGATCATGCGCTGCCAATTGTTTACCGTGCCATTTGAGAATTTAGATGTGCAGGCGGGTAAAGTTGTTTCTTTGGTTCCCGAAGATATCGTTAATAAAATAATCCACCAACAGCGCGGCGGTTATTGCTATGAAGTCAACGGCTTATTTGCCATGGCCCTGCAAGCGTTAGGGATTGATTATCACTTTATTGCCGCTCGCCCAATGTTTTACCCAGTAAAAAGGCCAAAAACACATATGGCGGTGATTGCACATATTGCTGGTGAAGATTATTTATGTGATTTAGGTTTTGGTAGCTATGGCATTCGCGCTCCCATTGCGCTGAGCCAAACCGGCATTAAAATTCAACAAGATTTTGATGTTTTTATGCTCGATAAAATAGATGAAAAAACCTATTTATTAAAAGCCGAATTAGAAGGGGAATGGGCAAATCAATATGCGTTTGATTTATACCCACAAGAATGGATAGACTTTAGCCCCGCTAACTTTATGAATTCAACGCACCCAGATGCCATTTTCGTGCAGAAATTACTTATCGTATTACACACCCCTAGCGGTAGGAAAATCTTACTCGGTGACGCCTTAAAAACGGTCAATAAAGGCATTACAAGCAAAGAAACCATAACTCAATTTGAATCCACCCTAAGCCAGCATTTTGGTTTAATACGCCCTAGCGAATCCCTTACATAACAGAACTCTACAACAATATCAAAACTACACCTTGGTTTTTAATATCGCAAAACTAACTAGATCAAGGTGTGGTGTGTAGCAATACCAATGTTAAAGTCGTCCTGCTATAACTCTACGCGCCCAGCAAAGTAATCGCTTTGTGTTCGTGCTTTGTACAAAGGCACCGCTGGTAATAAAGCACTACCCCGCTGCCCCCGTAATTTTATGCCAATCAATTATTACAGCAATATAAAAAAACGCTTAACTCCAGATTAACGCACTTTATCTATGCTGACGTCCTCCTGTCGCACACTCAATCAATCCCTCATAGTTGCTTTAAGATTGCCAGCATAAATTCAACGCTGTTCAACCTTTAACCAGAGATCAAGGGATTACGATGCGCCTGCCAAATACGATTTTTGCCTTACTTACAGCAATTTTTTCCGCAGTAAGCCTCGCCGATACTCAGTTAGAAATGAGCGTAACCCCCTTTGCCACTCCTAAATTTGATTTTGATAAGGGTGGGCAAGCCAGTTTGAAAAACATACAAGCCAACTTTAGTCTGAGTCATAATATTTATCCCCAGCACAATCTTGGTTTCAATATTCAACTTGCCCGCGAGAGCTGGAGTTTTGATAGCAACCCTTGGAAAGTTGCTCAACCTTGGCAAACCTTGGAGCGAATTAGCTTTTCTCTGCCTTATCGCTACACCACTAGCAGTGGCTGGATATTTGCAGCTAGCGCCGATTTAAGCCAAAACAAAGAAAAGGGTGCAGAAAATAGCGATAGTTGGCTCTATGGTTTAAATACCTATATGGCCCATTCTTTTTCGCCTGATTTATTACTGGGTTTTGGCGTTGGGGCTTATCATCAACTTGATAAAACCACTGGCTTTCCTTTTATTATTATCGATTGGAAAATAACCAAAGACCTAAGGCTAGCAAATCCATTTGCAGTGGGCCCAGCGGGGCCTGCGGGCTTAGAATTAAGCTGGGGTGTTACGCCTCAATTTGATTTGGGTGTCGGGGGGGCAATGCGCCATTTCCAATATCGTTTAGCCGCAGACAATGCCGTTGCTAGTAAAGGAATATTAGAGCAGCAATACGTGCCGATATTTATTCGTGCTGGCTATAAGATACAAGATAATTGGCGCGTAGATGCCTATACCGGTGTAGCAGCGGGTGGGAAATTTACCTTTATGGATAAAAATGGCAATGAACTTAATTCAGAAAAAGCGAAAAAAATGCCATTCTTTGGTTTATCCGCCAATGCTCGCTTTTAATACCTAAAAACTTGAATAGGGTAATAAAATTTTGATGCTTAGTGAGGCAAGAGTAGGCTCACTAAGCACTATGATATCCCTCTAGATATGCTTGAGATGCATTTATCCAACAAATACAACTAAGTACTTGTGCAAAAGTTTTATGGCAAGGCGTCGAAGCCGCAGGCAGTACAGTTAGTACGACAAGGCAAGACAACGATGCAAGACAACTTTTGCCTATCTACTTAATTGCCTGCTTATGCCTCTTGTTTAAATTAATCATCAATACCGTAGGGCAGGTAAAACGCAATCCTATCAACCTAGGCACACCATATAGGGTGGGCAAGGTGGTTTATCTTGCCCACGCGGATGCACACAGCGTAGACAAAAAACACACCCGCCCTACAAATGCAAAAACAGCGTGCAACTGTAACAAACCTATTTACATCAGAGTTATTGAGCAAGAGGTATAATCAAGACTAATTAATTAGAAATAAAAACCCGCAGTTAACAGATAGTGCCATCACATAGATGACGTTTTTTTACAAAAAATACATTATCCTAATGAGAAGATAAGAAGATTAGCTTATAGTTTGCTTCAATAATTTGAATAAAGATGATCCTATGCTGCAAAAATATCAGCTAGCACAAGTTAATATCGCAAAAGCCAAAGAGGCGCTAGATCAACCTATTATGCAAGGCTTTGTTCAGCAATTAGCGCATATTAATCAACTTGCCGAAGCCAGCCCTGGCTTTATTTGGCGTTTGCAAACTGAATCAGGCGATGCCACTGCACTAAAAGTATTTGAAGATGAATTACTGATTGTTAATTTATCGGTATGGGATTCATTTGAATCACTTAAAGAATATGTTTATTCAGGCGAGCACTTAACCGTATTAAAAAATAAAAAACATTGGTTTGATAAGCACCACGGCCCTAGCCTCGCTCTATGGTGGATTCCTAAGGGGCATATCCCCAGCATTGAATCGGCAAAAAACGCCTTGGCACAGCTAGCAAGCCAAGGGCCATCCCCCCAAGCCTTTACCTTTGCCAAGCCCTATCTGGCCCCCAATCAGCAAGCTGCAAAGCTCGTAGAATAAAGTTTGACTCCTTGTCCTTTGAAGTGATTCAAATGCAATATCAATCACTACTTTGAACTTACCACGGCATAGGCCTCTCATGCTCAATACTCATTCCCCAGCCGAGCAGTTTCTGATCGATTTTCATAAGCAGCACCCTGGCATTACCTCGCAGTGTTTTCAAGCCTTAGCAACCACGCTGAATGGTGAAGCCTATCCATCGTCTTACGCCTGCTTAAGTAGCCAAGTGGCAGACGATGCCACGGTACTGGATCTGGCCTGTGGCGATGGTTATTTACTATCGTTATTAAGCAATCAACACAGAAGCTTACACGGCCTTGATATGAGTATGGATGAGCTGGCGGCGGCTCAGCGGCGCCTAGGCCAGCGTGCTCAGTTACACCATGGCAAGGCGCAATCCTTGCCGTTTGAAAATCACAGCATCGATCATGTGCTCTGCCATATGGCGCTGATGTTAATGGCACCGCTGGATGTGGTGCTGAGCGAGGTTCATCGTGTGCTAAAAAAAGGTGGCTGCTTTTCCGCCATCATTGGCGCAGCACCTCCAAGCAGCCCCGCCTTAGCACCTTATCTAGTGCGGCTGCGTAAGCTACTTAAAAGTAATCCAGCCAAAGTGCTTAGCTTTGGCGATAAAAGACTTGGCAATCCCGATGGGATACACGATGTATTCAGTAGCCACTTTGAATTAATCCAAATTGAAGATCTGCAACAAAACCGCCGCTACACCCCTAGTGAAATTTGGGCTTGGTTTGAAGGCTGCTACGATCTGGCGTTTTTATCCGCTGACGATTGCAGCCATTTTTATGACGAATACCTGAATGAGCTAAACACACTTTGCGCGGCGGATGGCAAGATAGAGTTTACTGACCACTTACGCAGAATAAGCGCCATTGCAAGATAAAAACCAACTCAAACAATACCTCGGCCACCATGCTCAATATCCACTACCGCCAGTTAGATATCGCTACCGATACAGCCGCCCTGCAAGCCTTGCTAGAAAGTGCGCCCGCTTACAGCTTGTTAGTCGAGGGGTATTTACCCCAAGCCACAGCCGCGATTGAGGCCATGCAAGCGCTGCCGCCTGACTCCAGCCCTGATAATAAATTTGTTTTTGGCTTTTATCTGAATGAGCGCCTGATTGGCTGCGCCGATTTGTGCCGTCACTACCCAGAAACAGGCATCGCCTATCTTGGTTTACTGCTATTTGACGAGTTATTCCAAGGCCAAGGCTTTGGTTCGATCGCCATGCAACAGCTAAAAAGCATCGCTCAAAGCTGGCAATGCCAACGCATCCGCATCGCCGTGATTGCCAACAACACCGCCGCTTTGGCCTTTTGGCAGCGCCAAGGATTTATTGAGCTATACAAAAAACCAACAATAGCTTACGTAGATGATGCAATCGTCATGGAGTGCGTGTAAATTATCCGCCTAGATTCTCAAGAGAAAAAAATGACTGCAAGCTTTGAAGCCTTTATCCAAACCGCTTGGGCAGATCATGGCGATCATCCTCAAGATGTTGCCAACCGCCTCGCTAACACTATGCCCGTGCCTCAATCACCGGCGCAAACTTTAGCGCTGGCAAGGTTGATTTGCCATGTGTACGGCGAGCATTTAGCCCAGTGGCAACAGGGCATTGATTTACTCAATACTTTGTCAGCCACAGACACCGTGGCCGCAGATGCAATACGCCTAAATTGCGCTATTTTGAGCTACGCATCAGGCCAGAGCACGGTATTAGCCACGCTTAACGCCGCCGAGCAGGCCCATGTTTTAGCCAACACCAGCAGTATTTGGGCCGCGCAAGGTGCGATTGAGGGCGCGATTGAGCAATTCAGCCAAGCATTAACCATTGCAGAGCCGCTGCCCACCACCGTGCACCGCGCCCTAGCGATAGCGGGCAATGCACTGGCCTGTACGCTTGAAGAGCGCCACCCGCGTCATGCCGCAGAAACCAGCGCGATGATTTTGGCGGCGCAAAGCGCACTAAAATATTGGCAGCTGGCCGGCACATGGCTGGAAGTTGAGCGCGCCCATTACCGGCTTTGCCGCAGCCTACTCCAAGCCGAGCACGCCGAGGCTGCCTTAAGCAGTGCCCAAAACTGCCTAGATGTTTGCCTGCAAAACAAGGCCCCCGCTTTCGAGTTGTTTTTTGCCCACGCCATTTTGGCTATTGCACAAAGTAAGCGAGGCAACAGCGAGGCTTTCACTCGCAACCATCAAGCGGCCTGTACATTCTTTGAACAGCTGCCCGCAAACGAGCAGCCGTGGTGTGATGCAGAGCTAAAAGAGCTGGCCGAGCTGAATGACCAATACATTTGTTTATCACTCAGCGTGAGCACAGGCGCCCACGCTACATAAAAAAAATGCACTCTTTGGAGTCACCATGCGCCTCGCCCTTGTTTCTGATATCCACGGCAATTTGCCAGCCCTTGAAGCGGTAGTCAAAGATATGCAAGGCCGTGGCGTGGATGCGGTGATTAATCTGGGGGATAGCCTGTCTGGCCCCTTGATGCCATTAGAAACAGCACAATTTTTAATGGCGCAAGATTGGGTTCATTTAGCCGGCAATCACGAGCGCCAGCTACTGGCGTCAGCAGCCAAAGGGCTTTCTGATGAATTTGCTTACTCGCAATTGGGGGAGGTTGAATTAGCATGGCTGGCCACACTCCAGCCTTGCCAAGCTTATTCCCCAGAAATACTGCTTTGCCACGGCACGCCAAACAGCGATAAGGCATATTTGCTTGAAACGCTGGCGGATGGCCAAATGAGGATGGCAACGGCTGCAGAAATCCGAAGCCGTCTTGGCGAGCAAAGTGCCGAGCTGATTGCCTGTGGCCATACGCATATCCCCAGATCCATCAGAACCATGAAAGGGCAACTGATCGTCAACCCTGGCAGCGTTGGCCTACCCGCTTATGAAGATAGCCAGCCTTTTTATCATCAAGTAGAAAACAGCAGCCCCGACGCACGCTACGCCATCGTTGAGCAGCAAAAAAACAACTGGCAAAGCCTGTTAATCAGTGTGGCTTATAAACACAAAGCCATGGCAAAACTTGCACAGGCAAGAGGCAGAGCGGACTGGGCTAGCGCCTTAATGTCAGGATATATGCCGTGACCAGAAGGCTGAACATATTTTAAGAATCACAAGCCAAATGATAACCCCTTGCTAAATATCTCTTAACAGGAGTTTTTATGAGTATCGCTCTTATTCAAAAATATATTACTGCTTATAATCAATTTGATATCGAGCAAATGATTCAGCTGATCCATCCTGACATTATTTTTACAAATATTTCCAATGGGGCAACCACCGCACAAGCCGTTGGGATTGATGCTTTTCAGGAAATGGCGCTTCAAGCTGCGGGGATGTTTATATCTCGGGCACAAACCATACAAAGCACTAGCCAATCCGCAGAACTGATTCTGGTGAACATTCATTATCAAGCCGTTTTAGCCATTGATTTAGCCAATGGACTAAAAGCCGGTGAAAAGCTTTCATTACAAGGAAAGTCTGAGTTTGAATTTAAAGACAATAAAATATTTAGGCTAACTGATATTAGTTAGCGCCTAGATTTTATGCTACATACGTGGGCAAAAATGCTTACCCATCCTACACAAACTCAGCACTCAGCCTAGTAGATAACCATGCCACAACTCATCAGGCCCGCCCTGCCCACCGATGCCGCAGCCATTGGCCAAATTCGCGTTGCAGCTTGGCAGGCAGCTTACACCCACTTTATGCCTGCTGATTATTTAGCCGCACTGGACCCAGCTGCAAATAGAGAATCACTAAGGCTAAAGCTGGAGAATCTTTCACCGCGCTTTTATCTAGCGCTAATTGAAGAAGCGCAAGAGGTGGCAGGGTTTTATCTATTAGGCACGCCACGTTTTGAATGCCCAAGCCATACCGCTGAGCTTTGGGCACTGAATATTGCCCCACACGCTTGGCGCAAGGGGATTGGTAAGCGGCTGGTGATGGATGCTATTGCTAGCGCTCGGCGTTTTTCTTACCAAAATATTGTGCTTTGGTGCATTGCAGGTAATCTAGGCGCACGCCAGCTTTATGAGCAATGTGGCTTTCGTGTAAACGGGCAGCAAAAAACCGACAGCCAACTTACTGGCCACCCCCTGCATGAAGTTTGCTATGCGCTCATCCTCCATTTTTAGGCTGCCATTCTTACAATCGCCACGCAATCTTCCAGCGTTAGCTTGGCGCGCTCACCCAAGGGAAAAGACTTATGCTTAGGCAAAAGCTCGCCCACTGCCTGCGCCACTTCATTGGCATTTAGCCCGTAGCTCGCTAAATGCGTTGGCAGCCCCATGCGCTCAAAAAAATCAACCGTGGCATCGATGGCCGCATGCGCCACTTCTATATCGCCTCCCACCAAGCCCCAAACACGGCGGCCATATTGCGCCAGCTTTAGCAACTTATCGTCAAAACAATAACGCAGCAAGCTTGGCAAAATCACCGCCAGCGTTTGCGCATGATCTAGCTTATACAAGGCAGTTAGCTCGTGGCCGATCGCATGGCTTACCCAATCTTGCGGCTGGCCAGCGCCAACCAAGCCAAATAGCGCCTGATTAGCACACCACATAAAATTAGCCCGCGCATCCAGATCATTTGAATCTGCCAGCGTACGCGGCCCCACTTCGATTAAGGTAGACAGCAGGCCTTCGGCGTAGCGATCTTGCAAACGTGCCTCAGCAGGAAAAGTGAGGTATTGCTCTGTAGTATGGATAAAAGCATCCACCACCCCATTGCCCACTTGACGCGCTGGCAAGCTACACGTCAGTAGCGGGTCGAGCACCGCAAAGCGCGGGAAAACCAGCGCATTTTTAAATGACATTTTATCTTGCGTTGCACGGCGTGAAATCACCGAGGCAAAATTACTCTCTGCGCCTGTTGCAGGTAAGGTCAGTACCACACCGATCGGCAGGGCATCGTGCAGCTTGGTTCGATTGCCAACGATGAGCCAAGGATCAATCCCAGAATCTAGCCGCGCTGCCGCCGCAATAAACTTGGCCCCATCCACCACCGAGCCACCACCCACGGCCAAAACCCAATCCACTGATGCGGATTTGGCAAGCACTACCGCACGCAGCAGCGTTTCGTACTCTGGGTTGGCTTCTACCCCTGCAAACTCAAACACTTCACGCCCTACTAAAGCCGCCAACAGCGCTGGGTAAGTGCCATTGGTTTTAATACTACCGCCGCCATAGACCAGCAATACCCGCGCACCGCGAGGGATTTCATGGGCAAGCTGCGCTAGCTGCCCCTGCCCAAAGTGAATACGTGTTGGTGCGTAAAAGCTAAAATTTTGCATGATTCCCTCCTCTAACAAGGTGTAAGCTTACGCCGATTTAAACGTAAAAGGATGACGTGGCAGCAATACCGCAAGCAAGGCATAGCGTTGATCTGAGCATGATATTTTCAAGTGCAATTAAGGTGGGTAAACTTCGCTGCTTAGCAAACAGCCTCAAGGCCTTTAAGATGTCACTCAAAGCAACTTGGTATCAAGATAAACTCAAGAAAAAAGCCAAGCGCGGCTTTAATGGCTATCCCATTGCAACGGTTACTTTTTATGGCCCTAATAATCAATTAGCCAATAAAATAGCGGTCGGCATCATTGTAGAAGAAGAAGGCGAAGTGACTGCGCTGCAAAAGTGGTTTGCTGATGACGGCGATATTCGTAAGGATGCCAAGGCGATGACCGAAATGCTGGCTTTTATCGCTCAGCATAGCGTGATGTCTGTGATTTCCCCAGAGCGTATTCTGGGCTGCCCGCATGAAGAAGGCACGGATTATCCGGCAGGTGAAGCCTGCCCAAAATGTGCTTATTGGGCAAACCGAGATCGCTTTACAGGCCAGTTAATTACAACAAACTAAGGCAGGTAAAACCCAATTCTATCAAATTAAGGGTATGTAGAATTTGTAGGGGGGGCACGTATTTTGCCCACGCTGTGCATCCGCGATGGCCCCCTACATAATGCTAATTCAAGCCTCACAAGCCCATTTGTTTTTGCCTAATCGCTAGCAAAGCTTGGTTTCTTAAGGTTTTTAATAAGTTTAGTTCTTTACCCGCAATTTTTAAATTTCCGGCCTTGGTTTTATCTGCATATAGTAATCCTATAGTACGTTTTTCTAGTACTAAGGGAAGAATAATAAAGGTTTGTGATGCTAATGCGGTGCGATACCAACTAGGGATGCGGGAGCGGATTGATTCAACATTGATATCTTCAATAAAAATATCTGCGTTTCTTTCCATCGCCACTTGAAATACATCCACGGCTTTATCCAAATCAATTTGAAAGTGCGGGATAATGTCGCCAATTTCTGCGCCAAAACCAAAGCGCCCCACAATCTTATTTTTCTTTGGGTCTCTGGTGGCAATCAATACGTGCTCAAAGCCCATACCGCGATACATAGTTTCTAAAATAATTTGCAAAACATCATTTAATTTAAAGGTGGTGACTAAGGTATTGGTAATATCTTGCACACCTGCCGCTAATGCTTCTGCAGGGGGGATAATATGTTCATCCAATGCGGCAATATCTGCATCTAAATCAAATTGCCGAGTCATTAATTGGGCGCGATCAAGGGTATCCGCCACTAAAGGGGCATTTGGATTTTCGGTGAGCACCCCAGTGAGCTGGCGTAATTTATTGGCAAACTCACTATCACGCGTATCCACTCCTAAAATAGATAAATAGCCAAGATAAGCGCTTGCAGAGTCTTTTAATAAATCGCCTAATTCGCGTGCCGTCCACGCATAAACCGGCCTAATTCTTTTTTCCATTTCAATTAAAGCACGCTCTGCCGCAGCTTTGGGCATATAAGCCAAAGGCACTAGCCCTGCGCCTAAATTGGCAAATAAGCGCAGCCTTTCGGTTTGATTTTGCGGTGCTTTAATACCACCTTCGGGTAAGGAGCGCATGCTGGCGGTGATCCGTTCAGGAAAATTCCAGCTATGGGCCACGCCCACGCCTAAATCTCTAAAACCCAAACCCAATACTTGCACCGATACAGTTTCTTCATGCCCGCCTGCTTGCACCCGTTTATTAATCTCAACATTCTCTTCATGAAAATAATAAACCGTGAGTAATTTACCCAGCGCGGTAAACATGCCGCAAATCAGCCCTTCTTCCACATCGCGTGCACCGCTTTTTTTGCCTAACTCACGAGATAAAATTCCACCAAAAAATGCGCTTAATACCGCATCGCGCAAGGCAACGGCTTGCGATTTATTATGCATATGCTCAAATAGCAACAGGGTGATGGCTAAATTTCTGATGGTATCAAAGCCCAAAATCACAATGGCTCTAGAAATAGTACTAATCGTGCCGCCAAAATGGCCATAACTGGCGGAATTAACAATTCGTAATAATTTATTGGTTAAAGAAAAGTCTTGCAAAATGACTTCTGATAACACTTGCAAGCGCTCGGCATCGCCCTCGTTAATTTTATTAATCGCCGTAACCGCTTGCGATAGCGCAGGAAAATCGGCGGTGTGGCGCATGCGCCGTAGCAAAAAATCTAAGGTGCTATTACCGCTAGTATCAACGCCCTCTTGCAGATTTTGCCCACCCAGCCATTCGCGCAGCGCCAGCAACATAGAATGCGCATCGTGATAGCGCTCTTGCGGGTTTTTAAATAGGGCAACCATCACCAGATGATCGAGCTTTTCATCCACACTATCTTTAAGGCTAGATGGCGGCACAAAGGGCTCGTTGGCAATGCGGTGCAAGATGGTAAATACCGATTCGCCCTCGGCGGCGGTATGGCCAGTCAGCATTTGATAAAGCGTCATTCCTACCGCAAACACATCGGCTTCGGCATCAACAGGCTGGTTTTGCATCATTTCAGGGGCCATATAGCCCGCCGTGCCGATCATGCCGCCTGCTTCTTTGCTGCCGCGTTTAGCTGCAATGCCAAAATCCATCAAGCGCGGGCGATTTTGCTCATCCAGCATCACATTATGCGGCTTAATATCACGGTGAATGAGCCCCTGCCCGTGGGCATAAGCCAGCCCCTCTAATACTCCGCAAATAACTTCTACTGCAGCTACTGGCGTCATCGCGCCATCACGGCTAATCAACTGGGCCAGCGTTTGGCCTTTTACATATTCAAACACCAAGCAGGGGTGGCCGTTATTAACCAGCGTGTCGTACAAGGCCACAATATTGGGGTGCTGCAGGCGGCTAACAATTTTAGCCTCATCGGCGGCAGTCACCGAGTGGCTATGTAATACCTTAATCGCCACAAGGCGATCCAACTGCGTATCATTCGCAAGATAAACCAAACCTTGCGCGCCCTGCCCTAATTCTTTGACAACTTTAAATCGACCTCCCGCAAATTCTTTCATAACGACGCTTTCCTTTTTCTTCCTAGCAATATAGCCTTACCACGCTTAAATTCGGAGCCTCCTGTCTTGTCTATATTAGAAATCATTGGTTTTATCGCATCTTTGCTGGGTATTTGGCTTGCCACACGCAGCCATGTGCTCACTTGGCCGCTGCAATTACTGGCCAGCTTACTATACGTTTGGCTGTTTTTTGATGCACATTTGTTTGGCGAAAGCTTACTGCAATTCGTTTACGCCGCGCTTGCCCTTTATGGCTGGTGGGTTTGGAAAAGAAGCGCCTCCGATGCCTCTGTCGCCATCAGCAAGCTAACTCGCCGCGAATGGCTGATTATTGGCGGTGGCGGCACGCTGCTCACGCTTTTAGTGACTCGCTTTCAAGTACAGTTTTTACCCACCGATTTACCCTTGCTAGATTCTGGTATTTTTGTATTTGGCCTACTGGCACAGTGGATGCAGGCCCGCAAAAAAATAGAAAACTGGCCGTTCTGGATTGTGCTGGATCTGATCGCGGCTGGCGTTTATGCCTATAAGGGCCTGCACCTTACAGCGGCTCTCTATGTGATTCTGACGGCCCTCGCCGTATCAGGCTGGATCAGCTGGAAAAAAGAGCTAGCCGCAGCATGAAAATTGCCATTGTTGGGCCAGAATCCTGCGGAAAATCCACCCTGGCGCGTGATCTAGCCGCAGCCCTAAACGCGCCGTGGGTGGCGGAATATGTACGCGAATATTTTGCTGCCAAAGGCACAAATGATTATGGCCTAGACGATATTATCCGCATCGCCCAAGGCCAGCTTGCCGCAGAAAACGCAGTGCCTGCGCCACTGCTGATCTGCGACACCACGGTGCTGGTATGCAAAATATGGGCGGAGGTGCGCTACGGCCACTGCCCCGCCGAGCTAGCCGCCCTCTACCAGCCACAAGACTACGCCCTGCATCTACTCACCCGTCCTGACCTCCCGTGGGAGCCAGACCCTCTGCGAGAGAATCCAGACGATAGAGATTATTTATTTGATCTTTACGAAGCTGATTTAAAAGCCAGTGGCGCGAATTATGTGGTGGTGGAAGGAATCAGGGAGAGACGATTGGCTATAGCGATGAAGGCGGTTTTAGGGATGGGGTTAGAACACTAAGTACTAGGGACGCAGAGGGCAAAGATATTTAAAATTTTTTGCCCTCTGCATTAAAAAGAACCTGATCGCCTCTTGCTCAATAACGCTAATGTAAATCGATTTATTACAGTTGCACCCTGTTTTTGCAGTTGTAAGGGCGGGTGCAACCCGCGAACGATACTAAAAAACGCGGGTTGCACCCGCCCTACAATATTTATGATGCAGTTAAGCAAAAGGCATAATCAGGAAAAGGAAACCACTTATAGGGCAAGTGCCGCCCCTAATGTCCAACCTCTAAATCCTTCTTCACCCCGTATGATCGATGTACTGAGTTTTAATAATCGCGGTTGCCCAGCGATGACTCCCAGTGGCACATAAAACCCCGTACCGAGCTCTGCTATATAATGGCTAATCGAGTTACCTTTTATATATTTACTTAGATATAAAAACCCAAGAGGATAAACAGGGGTATCAAATACATAAAAGCCTGTTTTTTTATCCAGATCTATCTTAGCACTAACAATATCACTTCTTAGATCTTCTATCTGCGTTATGCCTTCATTTGTGTCTATCGTTTGCACAGAACGAAAAGCAATCCCCATTGATCTATTTATGTCATCTTTAGTATATTTGTAATAAAAACCAAGCGAAGGATTAACCGCCCAAGCGTAGCTGCTCATATATCCTCTATACTCTTGATTATCACTACTAATGCCAACCGTCATTTTAGATCGGGCAATAGCAAGTTCTGAATCAATAGAAAAAGATTCCCAAAAATGATACTGATAAGCAACAACTAAAGCCACACTGCAATTTTTAATATTAAACGTCGCACCATCAGGAAATGATTCCCCTTTGTAATACTCTTTTTTTGCTCTTAAATATCCCAACTTTAGATCTGTACGAAACACGCCTGCTCCTAATTTCTTTGAATATACGGGGATAGGTAGCCGCACAATACTTATATCAAAATCTGATTCTTCATTCTTTTCTGCAGGCTCAGAAAAATATCCTGCGCTAATGCCCTCAGAAATAGCTAACTCAGTAGTAATCCCGTGCAGTTCATTTAAAAAATTTTTATCAAGCTGTATTTCTGAATGTGCAGGTAAAATACAAAAAATACATACAAGGATAGTTATTATTTTATCCATCTCTCTTCCTTTTTTACGATAGAAAATAAACAATATCCAATGAAAATATAAATAAATTTTAAAAACAAATACTAGATAAATTGCAACACAACAAAATATGGACAGACCCAACCTAGGATCAAGCTATGCTAACTTACTCCTAAGGCAGAGTCTGTAGGGTTTGCAATGGACTCAGTATTAAGTAGTGCAGCAAGGTGGCCTATACTTTTACCCCACCCAACGCTCATACCTCTAGCGATGGATAACCCTCGCATTTTGCTTACAAACAAATAGCCAAATAGAATACCCTCAGCGTACAATCCGCCCTTGATAATAATTCGTATTCCACAATGAAACTGCAATACTTAGCCTCTCTCCTCTGTACCCTCCCCCTGTTAACCGCCTGTATCAGCGACTCTCAGCCAGAAATCAAAACCGGCACCCTGCTTAATACCGCAGGGGTTGATTACGACACGCCCAGCCAGCATGGCCGCACCACGGCCAATGGCGAGTTTCAATATGTGGCGGGTGAAACGGTGACTTTTCATATTGGCTCGCTCCTGCTTGGACAAGTGGCCGGTAAGGCGATGATTACGCCACAAACGCTGGCCAATAGCAGCGACGTTAAATATGCACACAAGATTATGCAGCTGCTGCTCACTTTGGACGAAGACGACAATGCCAATAACGGCATTCAAATCGCCGCCAGTGATGCGGCGCGTTTTGTGAATGAGCAATCGATTAAATCAGCCTCACTGAGCGAGCTACTCGATCATAATGGCATCGCGCATACATTAGTGAGCGAGCAATATACCCGCCAGTTTTACAATCTAAGCATGCAAGCCATCAGCGGCAACAAGCCTGTGCCGCGCTATAGCCGTAAAGATGCCGAAAGTGGTCTAGAGATCAGTGACGAGGGTATTCGCGCAGGCTGTGTCAGCGATAGCCAGACCGGCTTAAGCTGGGAAGTTAAAACCACCGCAGGCTTACGCGCGGCCAAACATCGCTATCTGCCTGCGATGGTGCGAGGCGTCGTCAATACCGGCCAGTGCGATCCTGCTTTAGAAGTGTGCGCCGCCAATGACTATAGCGAAAAAGTAAACGAAACCCGCCTCTGCGGCTTTGATGACTGGCGCACCCCCACTGAAACCGAGCTAAAAACCCTGCTCGACCCATCCCAATACGATGCAAGCAAAAAACTAGCCGCTACAGACCGGCACGCTTTTCCAGACGCAGAGCCCACATTTTACTGGAGCGATACACTTAGAAAAGTGCATGGTTTTTTGGCGGTTTGGTTTGATGACACGCACAAAACACTGGATTCCACCTTACTGGCTAAAGAGCGTTATGGCGCACTACGCCTAGTGCGCGGCCCCATCATGCCGGATGCACCCAGCAAGGAAGATCAAGAAGACCCAAACTATATTCCGCTGACCCAAGAAGGTAGGCTACCCAAAATTGGCGAGCCTTACGCTTGCGTCGATATCAATGACAGAGCCTTACTGGTCAACAAACAAAAAACAGAAATCCGCCTACTGGCCCCTTCAGATGCGTCGGCCATGGCCAATCAAAGCCTTGATCCGCAGCAGCTCAAAGCGCTGATTACAGCAAGTAATACTGGCAGCTGCGCCGTAAAAAACTGGCGTTTACCTACGCCCACTGAAATGAGCAAAATACTGACGCTAGCGCTCGATAGCGACAACACCGAGCTGCGCCAAGCGCTGCCTTATCTGGATGTAAATGCCAGCTACTGGACGGGCACGGCAGATAAAATCAGCAGTATTTCTGCAAGCTCAGCAATCCCCCAAAACCCAGCAACGGCGCGAGTGTTACTGATTTCACAAACCGCCCGCCCTTTCTTTGAGCGGATGCCCAACAGCCCAAATACTCGCCCTAGCGATAGCGAATTCGCCGCATGGCGCAGCCAGTATGTGCGCTATCAGCCGGGCAGTGCGACCCAGCCCAACTGGCCAGCACCCACCTTGGATGCCAGCACAAAAGAAGGTTTCGCTGATTTGGGCTTACTACCAGCCCCAACTTTCCCCGCGAGCAATCCTTACTCACCAGAAAAAGTAGCGCTAGGTGAAAAGCTGTTTGCTGATCCACGACTTTCGCGCAACAACCAGATTTCCTGCGCTAGCTGTCATGATCCTAAAAATGGCTGGAGCGATAGCAAGGAATTATCCGAAGGCCACGTTGGCCAGCTAGGTGGCCGTAATGCGATGACCATTATCAACACCGCTTACGTCAAAGAGCTGTTTTGGGATGGGCGCGCCAAGTCTCTAGAAGAGCAAGCCAAAGGCCCAATCAGCAACCCGCTGGAAATGCATCAGAGCCTAAGCCAAACCGCATATAAAATTGCCGCAGCCCCCGAATACGCCGCCTTGTTTAGCGCCGCATTTGGCGACAACAGCATCGATGCCGACCGCATTGCCAAGGCCATCGCCACCTATGAGCGCACCATCACCAGTAAGGAAAGCGCATTCGATCAGTTTTTAAAAGGTGACAGCAAGGCAATATCCAACGATGCACTCTGGGGCTTACACCTGTTTCGTACTAAAGCACGCTGCATTAACTGCCATAACACGCCGTTGATGTCAGACAACCAATATCACAGCAATGGCCTGCATTACTATGGGCGTGAGCTGGAAGACTTAGGCCGCTATGGCGTGACTAAAAACCCCGCCGATATAGGTAAATTTCGCACGCCGATGCTGCGCGATATTATTTACAGCGGCAATTATATGCACAACGGTTTGTTCTCTATGGGCAATGGCGTAGGCGTATTAGCCATGTATAACGCAGGCATGGTGCAAACCTTGCCTACTGGCTTAGATAAATTCGACCCGAATTTCCCTAAAACCTCGCCAGAGATTAAATCGTTAGGCTTAAGTAAAAATGAAATCAATGCGCTATTCGAATTTATGAAAGCGATTTCTGCCAAGCCAAGAACAGGCCCTGCTACGGCAAAGGAATTGTTTCAGCGTTAAGCAATAAGTTAATACTGAATTAAAAAGGCGCACAAATTATGTGCGCCTTTTTAACATGTTATTCAATATTTACTTACCTCAATACTGCGAACATCTTATTGCTCATTCTTTAGAAAATACCATGCAATACGTATTTAATTAGGCGATCAAAAAACAGTTGCGCATAAAGTCATTTACATTCAAACTAGCCAAAACATACACAAAACTTACAAACAAACAATTCATAGTTTCTCTATTTACTCCCATCAAAAAACGAGCCGCAATAAAGCAAAATGCCCAGTATCTACCAACTAAAATCCAGATTTCAATCCTTATTACGGCCGCTTTGCACTTTAATGGCCCGTTCGGGCATAAGCGCCAATCAGGTGACGCTGATTGCCATGATGAGCTCTATCCTAATGGGAGTGTGGCTAAGCTTACAGGCAGACTCCCGCGGACCTTGGCTCGCCCTGCCGTTATTTTTACTGCTACGAATGGCGCTCAACGCAATAGACGGCATGTTAGCCCGTGAATTTAATCAACAATCTGCATTGGGCGGCATTTTAAATGAGGTAGGCGATGTGGTTTCTGATGTGGCTCTTTACTTGCCTTTTTGCCTTGTCAGTAGCCAGCCCTCATGGATCATTGCGGCGGTTTTTCTGGCCGGGCTAACCGAATTTATTGGCGTACTTGGCCCCTCACTAGGCGCTGCACGGCGCTACGATGGCCCCATGGGCAAGAGTGATAGGGCTTTTGTCTACGGCGGCTTTGCGCTACTACTTGGATTTTTCCCCGCAATCGCCGCATGGACCAGCGCCCTCTTTGCCATCACGGCTGGACTCATGCTGTGGACCTGCATCAATCGCGCTAAAGGGATATTGGCCAATCAATGATGATTAACTTACTTTTACCCCCTGCGTTGATTACAGCATTGGAAGGCGTGTTTGCCCTATTGATCACCGCCAGCCTCACCCTGTTTATTTTAGGTAAGCGCTACCCACAAAAAAACTGGCTCGAGCTAAAGCTACGTATTCGCACTTGGTGGTGGATTGTGGCGTGCTTTTCTCTGACACTACTGGGCAATATGCCCATTGCCCTCCTTGTGCTTGGCCTGGTTAGCTTTTTGGCTCTTAAGGAATATTTAACCCTTTGCTCTACCCGCACAGCAGACCATGTGGTGCTGTTCTGGGCCTATTTGTGTATTCCGCTGCAATATTATTGGCTAGGCGTTCACTGGTACGGGATGTTTATTATTTTTATCCCTGTTTACGTATTTTTATTTGTTCCTATGCGCATGGTTTTGGTGGGCGAAACTCAGGGGTTTCTTAAAGCAGCCGCTTCTTTGCAATGGGGGCTGATGATTTGCGTGTTTTGTTTAAGCCATATGGGCGCAGTTCTTGCCTTACCCTTATTAACTGGCATAGGCAAAGCAGAGCATGGCCCCATGCTGCTGTTTTATTTAGTTGCCTTAACTCAACTCAATGATGTGGCCCAATATTTATGGGGCAAATCATTTGGCCGCCGTAAAGTATCCCCCAAAGTAAGCCCGAATAAAACGCTAGAAGGATTTTTGGGCGGCGCGCTCACCACCAGCCTATTAGGCTGGCTACTTGGACCATTACTCACACCTTTTTCACCATTACATGCGGCATTGGCAGGCTTCTTAATCGGCGTAATGGGCTTTATTGGCGATATTGTGATTTCTGCGGTAAAACGCGATATTGGCGTAAAGGATTCTGGCCGCTTACTGCCAGGACACGGCGGCATTTTAGACCGGCTCGATTCTTTAACCTATACGGCGCCTTTGTTTTTTCATTACACCCATTATTTATATTACTAGCGCTATGAACCGATATTTAAGAATTCTATTTGTACTCTTACTGGCAAAGCCCTTAGTCAGGCTCTGGTTTGGCGTCACGGTCAGGCATCAAGAGCGCCTTCCTTTAAAAGGGCCGGCTATTGTGCTAGCTAATCACAATAGCCATCTGGATATTCTGGCCATCTATAGTTTATTTCCCTTGGCTTTGATTCCCAACATTCAACCCGCCGCTGCCGCTGATTACTTTCTGACCAACCGTGTATTTGCATGGTTTGCCACGCAGGTGGTGGGCATTATCCCCGTGGTGCGTGGTGGTGCAGCAGCGGGTTTTGACCCACTAGCAGATTGCAAACAAGCGCTTAAGCAAGGACGTATTCTTATTTTATTTCCTGAAGGCACACGGGGTGAGCCAGAAACGCTTTCAGAGATTAAATCTGGCATTTGGTATCTGTATCGAGACTTCCCCAATATCCCCGTTGTCCCCGTGTATTTAAACGGCCTAGGCCGAGCAATGGGTAAAGGCCGGTGGTTCCCCATTCCTTTTTTTGTTGATATTGCCGTTGGCCGCTCCTTGCCATGGTTGGCTGAAAAAGCGATTTTTCGGGCATCAATTAAAGATGCACTGCTTAATTTAAAACAAAAAACCATGCTCTCTACTCCCAGCCCGCAATAGCAACCCTTTGCGGCGATGCTGGGTTTGCGCCAGCAGCAATAAACTCAATAAGGAAGATATCAATGCGCACAGCACAAGAAAAATCATTTAGCAGCTTTGATGGCAGCAGCCTGTTTTATCGCCATTGGCCAGCCGTTAGCACGCCAACGCGCCGTGTTATTGTGCTGCTCCACCGCGGGCACGAGCATTCTGGGCGCTTGCAGCATATTGCGGACGAATTGCAAATGCCTGATACCACCCTCTTTGCTTGGGACGCCCGTGGCCACGGCAAAAATAGCGGGCCTCGTGGCTACAGCCCAAGCCTTGGCACCACCGTACGCGATCTAGATACATTTATTCATTATCTTTGCCAAACTTATGGCTATGCAATGGAAGAAGTCATCGTGATTGCGCAAAGCGTAGGCGCGGTATTGGCATCGACTTGGGTGCACGATTACGCCCCAAAAATCCGCGCACTGATTCTGGCGTCCCCCGCCTTTAAAGTGAAGCTTTACGTGCCTTTGGCAAGGCCTGGCCTGCGGCTAATGGAAAAACTGCGTGGCAATTTTTATGTTAATTCTTATGTAAAAGCCAAGTTTTTGACGCATGATCCAGAACGCATTGCCTCTTACAATACCGATCCGCTGATTGCCCGCCCTATTTCAGTCAATATCCTACTAGGCCTCTACGACACGGCCGAGCGGATTATTGCCGATGCAGGTGCCATCCAAACCCCAACCCAGTTATTGATATCAGGCGCAGATTTTGTGGTGCACCAAGCGCCGCAGCGTACATTTTTTGAACGCCTTGGTAGCCCATGCAAAGAAATGCATACACTAGAGGGCTTTTATCACGATACCTTGGGCGAAAAAGATCGCGCCAAAGCCTTTACGCTAATCCGCAGCTTTATCCAAAAAGTGGAAGCGGGCGTACCCAACGTTGATTTAAGCCACGCAGACAAAAGCGGCTACACCGCCAATGAATATCAACAGCTGCAGCAAAATAGCTCGCCCTTTACCCTAAAACACTGGCACTTTGCCTTAACCCGCTTATCCCTTGCTACCGTAGGCAAGCTCTCTGATGGGATTCGGCTAGGTTGGGAAACTGGTTTTGATTCTGGCAGCACCTTAGATTATGTGTATAAAAACCAAACCTCTGGGCGGTCCCCACTGGGCCGCTTTGGTGATCGCACCTACCTCGATAGCGTAGGTTGGAAAGGCATACGCCAGCGCAAGGTAAACCTTGAAGAATTAATTGGCGCAGCCATCAAATCACTTACAGAAAGCAAGCAAAGCGTAAAGATTGTGGATATCGCCGCAGGGCATGGCCGCTATATTCTGGATGCTGTTGCTGGCCATCAGATCGACCGCGTTTTATTACGTGATTACAGCACGATCAATGTAGAGGCAGGCAAAGCGCTGATCAAAGAAAAAGGCTTAGCGCATCTGGCTGATTTTCAGCAGGGCGATGCTTTTGATCAAGCCAGTTTAGCCAACCTTTCACCAGCACCCACGCTGGCCGTGGTATCCGGCCTTTATGAGTTATTCCCTGATAACGCCCCCATCAAAGCATCACTGGCTGGTCTTGCTGAGGCTGTACCCGAAGGTGGTTTTCTGGTTTACACCAATCAACCTTGGCACCCGCAACTTGAGCTCATCGCCCGCACGCTGACCAGTCATAGAAGCGGGGCGGATTGGATTATGCGCCGCCGTACTCAATACGAAATGGATCAGTTAGTTGAGCAAGCTGGCTTTGAAAAAATCACCCAACGCATTGATGAATGGGGCATTTTTACGGTGAGCTTAGCGCGTCGAGTTGGAAAAACCACCCACTCTGCGCAAGCAAATAGCGAGACGACTCAGGCATGACGGCTCATCTGCCCACACCACGCCCGTGGCGGCTCGCCCTTTTGTGGTTAGTGCTGCTGGGGCCAGGTTTTTTTATTTTTTATGGCGCGGCCAATCACTACGCTGCGTCCTTGCCTCTAGCCGAGGTTGGAAATATCGCCATGGCTTGGGAGCGGCAGATCCCGCTCTGGCCCTGGACTATCGTGCCTTACTGGAGCATCGATCTGCTCTATGGCATTTCTCTATTTATATGCACCAGCCGTGGCGAGCTCAATACCCACGCCAAGCGCCTCTTAGCCACATCACTGCTATCTTGCTTATTCTTTGTGTTGTTCCCGCTGCGTTTTAGCTTTGAGCGCCCTGAGCTTGATGGTGCTTTCGGCCAGTTGTTTACGCTTTTAATGGGCTTTGACAAGCCTTTCAATCAAGCGCCATCGCTGCATATCGGCCTGCTTACCGTGCTATGGCTGCGCTATTACGCCCATACTCCTGCACGCTGGCAGCCTTTGCTGCACGTTTGGTTTGCCCTGATTGGATTATCCGTCCTGACCACTTGGCAACATCATTTTTGGGATGTGCCCAGCGGGTTTTTGCTCGGTTTTGTAGTCTGCTATTTATTGCCAACGCCTGGTGTGAGTTTGTTTTTAGCTGTGAATACGCCACGGCAAAGCACGCCCAAACTGGCCTTACGCTACTTAGCGGGTGCATTGTTTTTGTCCTTCATCATTGCTTCCCTGCAAGGCTGGGCTTGGCTACTGCTTTGGCCAATCACTTCCTTGCTTATCCTTACCGCCGCCTACCTAGGGCTAGGGCCCAGGGTCATGCAAAAAGATCGAGGACAAAGACGCTTTGCAGCACAAGCCTTACTTTGGCCCTACTCTTTTGTGACGCAACTAGTGCACCGTTATTTATTAAAATCGTTGCCCGGCGCCGAAGAAATCAGCCGTGGTGTATGGCTGGGCCCCATCAGCGCAGCGACAGATCCGAGCTTTAAATCCGTGCTTGATCTTGCTGCGGAATACGATAGGCAAGCGCCAGCAACGGTTATTTATCACTCCTGTCCGCTGTTAGATTTACAACTGCCCGATCAGCAAACCTTGCAGCACTGCGTGCGCACGCTGCAATCCATGCCTCAGCCGGTATTGGTTCACTGCGCTCTTGGCCTAACTCGAAGCGCAGCCGTGGTATTGGCTTGGCTGGTAGTGAGCCAGCAAGCAAAAGACATCAATGAAGCGAGGGAAATACTCCTAAAAAAACGTAGTAAATTTATATTAAGCGAGACGCAACTCAATCAATTAGCCCAGCTTTGTGATGGCATAAAATGAAAGACGAAGAATCGCTATTTTTTAAATTGAGTACGGCCACGCTTGCTTCTTGCAAAATCCTAGTGTGGCCCACGCCATTTTTATTTTTAATCAGCTATTGGCTGGCTGCCAGCCATATCCTCAACAAAGTAGAAATAGGGCTGCTGATGGCTAGCAGCCTAAGCGCTGCGATTCAATATTATTTTTACTGGCGTATCACACTCGATGAAAAATTATTAACTCAGCTGCAAAGTGAAACTGATTTGCTACAGCTCGATCAAGCATTACATAGCCTATTTGGCAAAAACACCCTGCCGCGTGCTTTAGCATTACGCATGTTGGGCATTAAAAAGCTGATACGTCATTATTTAATCAGCACCTTTTACTCATGGCTAAGCTGGTTTGTTTTATTAGGATTATTAATCAGCTGATTTTGTACAACAGATTCTCAGCAAACCCGTGCTCTAATGAAGCAGATAAGCCTGCTGCGTGTTATGGTAAAAAATCCCTGTGAGTAAAGGATTATGGGCAATGTCTGATATTTACCCAAATCAATTAACCGACGGCCATAATGAGCGGCAATTGGCTTTGCAATCTTTATTTCGTACTTTAGAAGACCATTCCGAAGGCACGGTGATTGTGGATGAGCAATGCAAAATTGTTTGGATTAATGCCCGCTACGCCGATCGATTTGGTTTTAAAGACCCCGCTAACGCCATTGGCAAAGCCGTAGAAGAAGTCATTCCCAATAGCCAATTGCGGGAAGTATTACGCACCGGCCAACCTATTTTATTAGATTTAATGGAAACGGCAGAAAGAACGCTGGTAGTGACTCGGCTGCCATTAAAAGATCAGCAAGGCCAACTAATTGGTGCAATTGGCTTTGCTTTATTTGATGAAATTCAATCGCTAGCACCGCTAGTAGCCAAGTTTTCTAGCCTGCAAAAAGAATTGGCGGTGGCGCATGAATCGCTGGCACAAGCCCGCCGTGCTAAGTATTCATTTACCCATTTTATTGGCGAATGCGATAGCGTTCGGGAGCTAAAGCGCCAAGCCAGCCGCGCGGCGCAAAGAGACGCCCCTATTTTATTATTGGGTGAAACCGGCACAGGTAAAGAGGTACTGGCGCACGCGATTCATGCCGCCTCTCCGCGTGCGCACAAGCCCTTGGTTACGCTGAATATGGCGGCTATTCCAGAAACGCTGCTCGAGGCCGAGCTATTTGGGGCAACGGCGGGTGCTTACACGGGGGCAGATAAAAAAGGGCGTATCGGTAAATTTCAACTCGCCCACGGCGGCACGCTATTTTTAGATGAAATCGGCGATATGCCGCCTGCCTTACAGGTCAAACTGCTTCGTGTCTTACAAGATAAAGAGTTTGAAGCGCTTGGCTCTAATCAAGTACAACGCGTCGACGTGCGCATCATCGCAGCAACCTCCGCCCCCTTGACCAAGCTCATTCAAGAAGGGCAGTTTAGAGCCGACCTGTTTTACCGGCTGAATGTGCTCACCATAGAATTACCACCGCTGCGGGCAAGGCAAAGTGATCTAGGCCTTTTAGCCGATGCCATTCTAAATAAACTGGCCGCCAGCGGGCTGGGGCAACACCGCTTAGCGCCCTCAGCCATCGCACTGCTTAGCCAATACCCTTGGCCTGGTAATGTGCGTGAGCTGCATAATATTTTAGAGCGCAGCCTGATGCTCAGTGATCGTGCCGTCTTACAAGCAGAAGATTTGCGCCCCCTCCTTTACCCAGCAGCTAGCCCAAGCCCCAACCCCGTACCCTTAAACCTAAACCATAACGACGCCATGCTCGCTTTTGAGCAGCAGCTCATTTCTGATGCACTAAAAAGTTGCGCTGGGCATATACCCAGCACCGCCGCCAAGCTAGGCATTGGCCGCGCTACACTGTATAAAAAAATCGCCAGCTTTAAAATGAGCCCCGCAAACTGAGCAAGTAGCCTGCTGAGCTTAAAAAACCCGTCTCATTATCGAGAATAACATCCTAATAATGAGACGGGGCGATGGCTCACCAGAGCCTTAGCTTTATTACATTTTGGTGCACGCCCCCTGCTGGCGTCGTCTCGTTTTATAGACAGCCCCTCGGTCTCATCTATTCTCAAGCCGCATATTTGCTCAATTCTTATTGCTGGCACACATCATGCTTACTAATAGTCTTATAGGCTTAATGTACGGGCTGGGCATTCCATCATAAATAACAAGATAGACTTTCTAGCCAAGAAAGCACCCATTAACAATAGAGATCTACCTATTACAAACATTGAAACATCGTAGGGCGGGTGCAACCCGCATTTTTTAGCATCGCCCGCAGGTTGCTCTCTCCGTACTTTAAGGCTTAACCCGCTGATTCACATCATGATTTTTTTGTTGGCGCAGATGGGGTTGCACCCGCCCTGCCCATGCAAAAACAGAGTGCAATTCTAGACATCATCCCAAGGCCTTTTGTCTGTATTGAATTAAGCCTGTCATAAGGATAAATACAGTGAGCGCAGACATCATTTTACAAACGCATGACTTATGCAAAGAGTTCAAAGGCTTTGCCGCCGTCAGCAATATCAATTTGCAAGTGGCGCGTGGCAGCATCCATGCCCTGATCGGCCCCAATGGCGCGGGCAAAACCACGGTATTTAACTTGCTAACCAAATTTTTAGCCCCCACTTCTGGGCGGGTGATTTTTGATGGCAAAGACATCAGCGCCACGGCCCCCGCAGAAGTGGCCATGCAAGGGCTGATTCGTTCTTTTCAAATTTCTGCTGTTTTCCCAAATATGAGCGCACTCGACAATATTCGCGTTGCACTGCTGCGGATCAATGGCGGCGCACATCGGTTTTGGCGCTCTAAAAATGAATTAACTGCCTATAACGATCGCGCACTCTTACTGCTAGATGAAGTGGGCCTAGCGGAGTTTTCCCATGTATTAGCTGGGGAGCTGGCTTACGGCAGAAAGCGCGCCTTAGAAATTGCCACCACCTTAGCGCTGCAGCCCAAGCTAATGCTACTCGATGAGCCCACCCAAGGCATGGGCATAGAAGACGTAGAACGCGTCACCGCACTGATCAAACGCGCGGCAGTAGGGCGCACCATTTTGATGGTAGAGCACAACTTAAAAGTGGTTTCTACCTTGGCAGACAAAATCACCGTGTTAGCCCGTGGTCAGTATTTATCCGAAGGTGATTACGCCACTGTTTCTGCCGATCCAAAGGTCATGGAAGCCTATTTGGGCGTTAGCCCCGCAACGCCGATTCAGCCACAGGATGCTCTGCATGCTTAACCACGACGATCATACCGGTGAGATGTTGCGTGTAAGCGGCTTACACGCTTTTTATGGTGAATCGCATATTTTGCATGGCATTGATTTTGGGGTGCGCCGTGGCGAGCTCATTACCTTACTCGGCAGAAATGGCGCGGGCCGCAGCACCACACTCAAGGCGATTTTAGGCCTTACCGGCCAGCGGGCAGGCTCCATCATGGTGAATGGCCGTGAAGTAATCCGCATGCCAACCCACAAAATCGCCCACCTTGGTGTGGGCTGGTGCCCTGAAGAACGGGCGATTTTTGCAAGCCTAAATGTTGAAGAAAACCTCAACCTACCCCCCAAAGTGCGTAGCGATGGCATGAGTTTGGAAGAGATTTACACCCTATTCCCCAATCTATGGGAGCGCCGCAAAAGCCAAGGCACACGGCTCTCTGGCGGCGAGCAGCAAATGCTGGCGATGGCGAGGATTTTGCGCACCGGAGCAAGGCTGCTGTTGCTCGATGAAATCACTGAGGGCCTCGCCCCTGTCATCGTAAAAAAACTCGGCGAAACCGTCACCCTATTAAAAGAGCGCGGCTACACCATTGTGTTAGTCGAGCAAAACTTCCACTTTGCCGCAGGCATTGCAGACCGCCACTACGTGATTGAGCACGGCCAAGTGATCGACGCCATCAGCGCCAATGAATTGTCATCCAGCACCGGGCGATTGAATCACTACCTAGGGGTTTAACAACAGCTCAAATGTAAGCGTAGGGTGGGCGCAAGCCGCATTTTTCAGCATTACTCGCGGGTTGCACCCGCCCTACGATATTGATGAGGCGTTTAAGCAAGAGACATGATCAGCACATGTTTTTATATATGTTTGCTCTCTGTGTCTACAGAGCTTTCGACCGCTTTTTTGAATTTCGCAGCCCCGCAAGATCATTGCCCAACCCTTACGGAGAACCATCCCATGCAAGCACGCTGTAAAACTCTAGTACTCGCTTTAGCCCTTGCCCTTCCAGCGCTTAGTTTGGCTGGGCCGCTTTCGGGAGATATGGTCAAGATCGGCATCTTAACCGATATGTCAGGCGTGTATGCCACGGTAGGCGGCAAAGGCTCGGTGATTGCGGCGCAAATGGCGATTGCTGATTTTGGTGGCAAAGTGCTGGGTAAGCCAATTGAGCTAGTCAGTGCCGATCACCAAAACAAAGCCGATATCGGCGTAGGTAAGGCGCGGGAGTGGTTCGACACCGAAGGCGTAGATATGGTGAACGACTTACTGAATTCTGGCGTAGGCATTGCAGTCCAAAAACTTGGCACAGAAAAAAAACGCATCACCATCAATAATGGCGCAGGCTCCACCGCCCTCACCGGCAAAGAATGCGGCCCTTACGGTGTGCATTACGCCTATGACACTTATGCCCTCGCCAAAGGCACCGCTACCGCACTCATGAAGCAAGGCTTAGACAGCTGGTTCTTTTTACAGGCTGACTATGCCTTTGGTGCGGCATTGCAAGGCGACGCCAGCAAAATTGTAGCCGCCACGGGTGGCAAGGTACTGGGCACGGTAAAACACCCTCTTTCCTCTACCGATTTTTCTTCTTACTTACTGCAAGCACAAGACTCTAAAGCAAAGGTGGTTGGCCTGGCTAATGCGGGCGCTGATTTTGTAAACGCGGTCAAGCAAGCCAAAGAATTTGGCCTAAAGCAAACCATTGCGGGCCTCTTGGTTTTTGATAGCGATATCAAAGCGCTGGGCTTAAACGCCGCGCAAGGCATGAAATTTACCACCGCTTATTCATGGGAAATCAATCCAGAGATGGAAGCTTTTGGTAAGAAATTCTTTGCCAAAGCGGGCTTTATGCCCACCATGGATCATGCGGGGGTTTACTCCAGCACTCTGCATTATTTAAATGCGGTGAAAGCAGCAGGCACCGATGATGCCGATGCGGTAATGAAGAAAATGCGTGAAACCAAGGTGAATGACTTTTTCGCCAAGAATGGCGTAATCCGCGAAGACGGCCGCATGGTGCACGATATGTATCTGGTTGAAGTGATTAAACCTAGCGAATCCAAAGGCGCATGGGACCAGCTCAAACTCGTCGCCACCATCCCAGGTGATGTAGCTTTCAAACCCCTGTCTGTCAGCGAATGCCCTTTGATAAAAAAATAACACACTGAAGGATTAAAACCCAAATCTTAAAACACGGAGGAAAAGGAGAACACAGAGGATCACGGAGAAAGGCAGCTCACAAAAGAGCATGCCCTCTCTTCGCTTTATCTTGGGTTTCCTCCGTAAAACTCCGTGTTTTCTGCGTTCTCCGTGTTTCAAGGTTTGGGTTTACAGCGTATTGATGAGCTTAGTCGCCAAGTAAAAATCACTTTCCGAGGTTTAAATGGATATCCCCCTGCAAGCCATTCTTTCTCAAGCCTTGCTTGGCCTAAATAACGGTGCTTTTTATGCCTTGCTGAGCCTTGGGCTGGCAGTTATTTTTGGCATGCTTAACGTCGTTAACTTTGCTCACGGCGCTTTTTATATGCTGGGGGCGTTTGTGGCTTTGCTAGGATACGACCAATTAGGGCGCTGGCTTGGTGATGAAAGCATCCATATGTCGTTTTGGGCCGCGCTGATTATTGGCCCTATCGTGGTGGGCTTACTCGGCGTGTTGATCGAAAAAACCATGCTGCGCCGCCTGTATCAAGTTGATCACCTGTATGGGCTACTGCTGACCTTTGGCTTGGCACTGATTTTTGAAGGGGTACTGAGTAATTACTTCAATATGGCCGGCGAGCCTTACAACGCAAAACCAGAAATCCTAGAAGGCGCAATTAATCTAGGCTTTATGGTGTTCCCTAAATATCGGCTGTTTTCGATTGTGCTCTCGCTATCGGTCTGTTTTGGCGTGTGGTATTTAATCGAAAAAACCAAATTAGGCTCCTACCTCAGGGCAGGCACAGAAAATCCCGACGTAACCCGTGCGTTTGGGATTGACGTGCCCTCCTTACGCACTCTTACCTACTTTTTAGGCGTTGCTTTGGCTGGGCTTGCGGGTGTGGTGGCTGCGCCTATTTATTCAGTCAGCCCCAAGATGGGATCAGATTTAATCATCATCGTGTTTGCCGTAGTGGTGATTGGTGGCATGGGCTCCATCATGGGGGCCATCCTTACCGGCATTGCGCTGGGCTTATTAGAAGGCTTAGTCAAAGTGTTTTACCCACCGCTGGCCAATACCGTGATTTTTATTGTGATGGCGCTAGTCTTGCTCTGGCGCCCTTCTGGCCTATTTGGTAAGGAAAACTAATGAATGCGCCAGTGATTAAACTCGCCCCTGTAGCCGCGCTACAAACAAAGAAAAACCACTACACCCCGTGGATCATCGCCTTGGTGCTGGCCTCAATCGCACCCTTTATGATTTACCCCATTTTTGCCATGGAGCTGATGTGCTTTGCCCTCTTTGCCTGTGCCTTTAATTTATTACTCGGCTTTGGTGGCTTACTGAGTTTTGGCCATGCGGCTTTTTTTGGTGGTGCAGCTTATCTGTGTGGGCATGCCATCAAAAACTGGGGGCTAAGCCCTGAGCTAGGCATTCTTGTTGCCACCTTAGGTGCAGCAATTCTGGGCCTTGCCATTGGCAGCATCGCCATCCGCCGCCAAGGCATTTACTTTGCCATGGTGACGCTGGCCTTAGCACAAATTGTATTTTTTCTTTGTTTACAAATACCTTTTACCGGCGGTGAGGATGGCTTGCAAGGTATCCCCAAGGGGCATTTATTTGGCTTAATTGATTTATCCGCCACCTTTAGCTTTGGCGGTCAGCAGCTTCCCCTTGCGCTGTACTTTTTTGTACTGGCCGTGACTTTTGCAGGCTACTGGCTGATTTGGCGCACCGTTCACTCGCCCTTTGGCATGGTGCTTAAAGCCATTAAAGAAAACGAAGCCCGCGCATTGTCTTTAGGCTATCGCGTGAATCGCTACAAACTCGCCACCTTTGTGCTCTCTGCCGCTTTGGCAGGGCTGGCTGGGGCAACAAAAGCACTGGTAGTTGGCCTTGCCTCTTTAAGCGATGTGTCTTGGCATATGTCGGGTGAAGTGGTGCTAATGACTTTGCTTGGCGGTATGGGCACGCTACTCGGCCCACTGGTGGGGGCAGTTACCATCAGCACGATGCACCATGAGCTGGCCTCGCTCGGTTCATGGGTTACTGTGACCATCGGCGTGGTGTTTGTGGTCTGCGTGATGGCATTTAGGCGCGGCATCGTGGGCGAAATTGCCTACCGCTTGAAACGAAGCTTTTAACGACAGAGGCTATGGCATAGCGCTCTACCCAATCCTATCAACTTAGATCTCTCTATTGCAAACATTGAAACATCGTAGGGCGGGTGAAACCCGCGTTTTTCAGCATCGCTCGCGGGTTTCACCCGCCCTACAAAAGGCATATTGCTGAAGTTGATAGGATTGCCCCCACACACACCCTGAGGTGAACGATGCGATTACTTCTTACAGGTTTTGTTCTTTTATTATCGGCCTGCAATAGCAATGATGGTTTAAATGAAAACACCCGCCCCGCTTGGCTAGGCAGCGTGAGCAAAACCAGTGTAGACGGCAATAGCAACGATTTACTCACCGCAGGCCTAGGCAAAAGCGGCTTAGCCCTAGCACTGCCCGCCTACGCCAACCCGAGTCAACCCACCGCTAGCGAGCTACGCCGTGCGGCGATATATAATAATTACCGCGCCTTGGTAGATATCAGCAGCAGCGGCGGTTATGGCAGGCTCTACGGCCCCAATATTGATATCAGTGGCAACGATACTTTGGGCGAGGGCAAGATTGCTGGGGAAGAATACCTAGCTTACAGAGACGATGGCAGCGGCAAGCAAAATGTCACGCTGATGGTGCAGATTCCAGCTAGCTTTAACAAAAGTAAGCCCTGCGTGATTACCGCCACTTCATCAGGCTCTAGAGGAGTTTATGGCGCAATCGCCGCCGCAGGTGAATGGGCGCTAAAACACGGCTGCGCCGTAGCGTATGCTGACAAAGGCACAGGTATCGGCATCCATGATTTAAGCAGCGACACGGTAAATCAAATCGATGGTTTGCGCGTTAGCCGCAGCCTTAATAATGGCAATTTTAGTGCTGATCTTTCCCCTAGCGAATTAGCCGATTTTAATGCTCAATTTCCTAATCGCCTCGCCTCTAAACACAGCCACTCACAGCAAAACCCTGAAAAAGACTGGGGCAAAAACACGCTACGTGCGGTTGAATTTGCTTTTTGGTTGCTGAATGAAAAATACGGCAGCTTGCAAGGGGATACGCGGCTGGCTGATTTTGCCAACCCCGCCAGTGTCACGGTCATTGCCGCCAGCGCATCCAATGGTGGCGGAGCCGCCTTAGCCGCCGCCGAGCAAGATAGCAAAGGTTTGATCGACGGCGTGGCCGTAAGCGAGCCACAAGCCCAGCCCTTTAGCATGGGAAACTTAAGCATCCGCCAAGGCACTGCCACCATGCCGAGTATTGGCAAACCACTAATTGATTACTTTACGCTGGCTAATCTTTATCAGCCCTGCGCGGTGCAGTCGGCACGTTTAAGCGGCGCAAATTCGGCCTCTGGTAGCGCGGTATCGCCCACACTGGGTAGCGCCCGCTGTGCCTCACTGGCGGCCAAAGGTTTAGTCAATGGCAGCACGCTAGAAGCACAAGCCAGCGATGCTTATAGCAGGCTGATCGCCGCTGGCTGGCTACCCGAAGGCGATGCCTTACACGCCAGCCATTACGGTTTAAACGCCACCCTTGGCGTGGCGCTGACTTATATCAATGCCTATGGGAGCTTTTCAGTAAAAGACAATATCTGCGGTTATAGCTACGCCTTTAGCAATGCCAGCGGTGACATTACCACACCCAATAGCGTCAGCTTGGCGGGGATTTTTGGCAACGGCAACGGTGTGCCGCCCACAGCAGGGATTTCCATTATCAATAATTTATCCGTGGGTCTTGCTAAGGCCGACGCGTTTTCTATTTCGGCCTCCACTAATACCGCAGATTACAATATCGATGGTGCCATTTGCCTGCGTAAACTGGCTACGGGGCTTAATCCGCAAACCGGCGCGGTATTAACGGGCAATGAAAAAGCACTCGCCGATCGCGTGGCCAATGGGCTAAAAGAAGTTCAGCTCAGCGCCAAGCTGCAAGGCAAACCGGCCATTATTGTGGCGGGGCGCTCTGATACGCTCATCCCCGTCAACCATGCCGCCCGTGCTTATTACGCACTTAATCAAGCCAGCGAAGGCAGCGCCTCTAAACTGCGGTATATCGAAGTGACCAATGGCCAGCATTTTGATAGCTTTTTAGCGCTAAGCGGCTTTCCAACACGATTTATTCCACTGCATGTTTATGCAGGCCGTGCTCTCGATGCGATGTGGGCTCACTTAACGGCTGGTGCGGCACTACCCGATAGCCAATTGATTCGCACCACGCCCCGCAGCGTGGCTACAGATAATTTAAACATCAATGCGCTGCCTAGCATCGCCAGCCCTGTTGCTGCGGGCGATGCGATCCGCTTTAGTGACGCAACTCTTACCATCCCCCAATAAGCATGCAGCCCCCTGCCCACCTTACTTCAGGAGTTAAACATGCAAGTTTTGCTTGGTAAAACAGCACTGATTACCGGCTCTACCAGTGGTATTGGCCTAGGCATTGCCCGCGCCTTAGCCGATGCGGGTGCAAATATTGTTTTAAATGGTTTTGGCGATGTCTTGGCCGCGCGCCAACACATTGAACAAGCGGGCGGCAAAGTTCGTTACCATGGCGCAGATTTAAGCCAACCTGAGCAGATTAGTGAGCTAATTAAGTATGCCAATCATGAGTTTGGCGGCATTGATATTTTGGTGAATAACGCAGGGATTCAGCATTTAGCCAATATTGAAGATTTTTCTATTGAGCGCTGGAATAGCATTATTGCGCTTAATTTATCTGCAGGATTTCATACCAGCCGCTTGGTTGTACCCGCCATGCGCAAGCAAAACTGGGGACGAATTATCAATATTGTTTCTGTGCATGGCTTGGTGGCGTCCCCCAGTAAATCTGCTTATGTGGCCGCCAAGCATGGCATGATAGGGCTCACCAAAACGGTGGCTTTAGAGCTAGCCCAAACGGGAGTGACTTGCAATGCCATCTGCCCCGGCTGGGTGCTCACTCCTTTAGTTGAGCAGCAAATTGAAGCCAAAGCCAAACAACAACAGATCAGCCATGCCCAAGCCCAGGCACAGCTTTTATTAGAGAAGCAGCCTTCCGGCGTGTTTGTAACCCCCGAGCAAATTGGCGCACTACTGCTGTTTTTATGCAGCGACGCCGCCCAAGAAGTGCGCGGGGCCGCATGGAATATCGACGGGGGCTGGATTGCACAATAGCTCAGAAATCGCTTCATTCATTTTAAAAATAAGCACTGGCAAGGCCAATCTATTGCACGATTCTGATTAGAAATAAATCAAGCCACATGACATGCATTAGGCATGTAAATGAATAGCCCTTATCAGCCAGCAAAATATATTTAATCTTAAATAGCGGAAAACACAATGCGACAACTCAGCCCTAAAATTACGCCTTGGCTTAGCCAATTTAATCAACAAATGGCCGTGTTAGAGGCCAATGGTTATAAGCCAACTTGCACCAATATTCGCGAGGGGCTGGCCTATTTAACGGCCGTTTTTGTGACTGATATTCCCAAAATAGCGTGGGTGCAAGATGATCTAGTTAAATCCACGGGCTACCCTGTGCCGGTGCGTATTTATCACCCCAGCCCTGATCATGCTCTCCCTGTTTTGGTCTATTTTCACGGTGGCGGGCATATGGCGGGCGGCATTACCGTTTACGACGCAATTTGTCGCAAAATTGCACAGGCCGCCAAGCATATCGTCATTTCTGTGGATTACCGCCTCGCCCCAGAATGCCCTTACCCTGCCGCCGTAGAAGACGCTTACCATGTGGTCAGTAATATTTGGCGCGTATTAGACGATAGAAAACTAAACTACCTCCCCCAGCTTTCTATTGGAGGGGATTCAGCAGGCGGGGCGCTTTCTGCTACGGTAGCTAGCAAATTGCAATTTGAGCCTAATATCCCGCTGCATGCTCAAGTGCTGATTTATCCAAGCCTTGATTACACGCAAAGTGCACCCTCTTTAATTGAAAACGGTGTGGGCAATTTATTAAGCACAGAAAAAGTGACTTGGTACTTTAATCAATACTTTCAGCATCAAGAAGATCGTAAAACAGCATCCCCACTGTTTGCAGAGTTCAGCAATAAACTACCACCTACCTTAGTAATCAGTGCCGAATTTTGCCCACTAAGGGATGAAGGCATCGCCTATTTGGCGAGGCTTAAAAAAGCGGGTGTTGCCACCGATCAATTGCATTTCAGTGATTTGCCCCATGCTTTTCTAAATTTAGAAAATCTAGTTAAAGAAGAATGCCAGCGAACCTATCAAAGCATTGGGGCGTGGCTTAACCTAAATAAATCCACATAAATATCCGGCAACCTCAAAAAAACCACTCCCCGGATATTGCATTAAGAATAGGAGCATTAAATACTCCGCGCCATAAAAAAACCGCTAACGGCACACCGTTAGCGGTTGATAGATAAACACAATAAAAACCCAAATTAAAAGCGCTTACTTAGCCCAAACAATTAATTTTTCACGATTAACAATCAATAATTGATCGCCAGCCGATGCTTTCATCAATACTGCTTTGTTTTCAACAGGAACAGTAATGATTTCACCCTCTAAGTTTTTAATTTTTACATTGCCCGCATTTAGATTAACACTCAATACATCATTATAAATAGTCCGAGTTTTTAAAATACCCGCGCCATCCACGGTAATATCTTTGCCCTGAGCTTCAACTATTTTACGAACTCCAGCCCCACCTTTTTGTAAAACCAAGGCTGTAGATTTAGAAGCGGAAATACCCACTTTATCATTGACTTTTACTTGGTCAAAATGGGTTATTTTTGGGTTTACATGCTCAAACATCAGAATTTGCCCATCTGGCAAGCTTAATTGGATGGTGCGCTGAGGAATATCAATCGCATCAACTTTAGCCTCTAAGGTAGATTGCTCAGAAACGCCAACCAATACCTCATTATCTGCGATCTCATCTGCCAAAGCAGCTTGTCCAATTAATAAACCCGAAGTAATCAACAGCGTGCTAAATAGTTTATTACGCATTTTAATTCCTTTATTGGAGAGATCTAACCAACACCAATATATACCTTTTTATTGGTATATATTAGCCAAGCCATATTAATACCATAATCATACCCAACTAAATTACCTTCACTCCCCTCGAAAATTTAATCCACTGCGGCAAATTTCATTTAGCTTTGTGTATTTCACTTACACGAAACCCGCACGCCTGCTAGACTTGCGACCATAGTTTGAATCGACAGGAAAAAGTGATGAGTTTGCGTGTTCTTACCGGCATTACCACCTCGGGTACACCCCATCTTGGCAACTATGTGGGGGCTATTCGCCCAGCCATTGTCGCCAGCCAAAGCACCGACACCGATTGCTTCTTTTTTATGGCGGATTACCACGCCCTAATCAAATGTGATGATCCGGCTAGGATTGAGCGCTCACGCCTAGAAATTGCCGCCACTTGGCTGGCTGCGGGCTTAGATCCAGAACGCGTTACTTTTTATCGCCAAAGCGATGTTCCTGAAGTCACCGAACTAAACTGGCTATTGACCTGTGTAACGGCCAAAGGCCAAATGAACCGCGCCCACGCTTACAAGGCCAGCACGGATGTGAACGAAGCGGCGGGTGAAGATGCTGATGCAGGCATTACCATGGGTCTGTTTTGCTACCCAATTTTAATGGCCGCAGACATCCTGCTATTTAACCCGCACAAAGTACCGGTAGGCCGCGATCAAATTCAGCATATTGAAATGACCCGTGATGTGGCCGCGCGCTTTAACCATCTATTTGGCCAAGGCAGCGATTTATTTGTCTTGCCTGAAGCGCATATCGAAGAGCACGTTGCCACCCTGCCCGGCCTAGATGGCCGCAAGATGAGCAAAAGTTACGACAATACCATTCCACTATTTGAAGGCGGGGTAAAGGCGCTTAAAGACGCCATCGCAAAAATTGTGACCAATAGCCTGCTACCTGGCGAGCCCAAAGACCCAGACAACTCGCATTTAGTCACTATTTTTGAAGCCTTTGCCAGCAGCGCAGAAACCGCCCAATTTAAAGACGAATTACGCGCAGGCCTTAGCTGGGGCGAGGCAAAAAAACGCCTGCTCGATTTAATCGAACGCGATATTGCGCCAATGCGTGAGCGCTATGAAGCGCTGATGGCGCACCCAGAAGAAATTGAAGCGCTATTACAAACTGGGGCGGCCAAAGCCCGCGCCACCGCCGCACCATTATTAAAAAAAGTACGCGAGTCCCTTGGCCTGCGCCCGATGCAAGCCATTGCCGTGCCCGCTGCAAAAGCCGAAAAGAAAGCCGCCTTGCCTTTGTTTAAGCAGTTCCGCTTAGACGATGGGCTGTTTTACTTTAACTTTATCGCCAGTGATGGCCGCGTGTTATTGCAAAGCCAAGGCTTTAGCCAAGGCCGAGAAGCGGGCTTATGGATTGCAAAAATTAAAAACGAAGGGGTGGCGGCACTAGAAAGCAATACCCCCATCGCCTTGGGTGAAGGTGTTGCCTTAAGCGATGTGGCTGATGCTTTAATGGTTTTATTGGCAGATTAAGTACGTTTTACGGAACTACATTACCGCAGCGCATAAAAACTGCATTCTTGCCGTAAAAAACCAGGATATCGTAGGGCGGGTGAAACCCGCATTTTTTCAACGTCGATCAAAGGTTGTACCCGCCCTACCAATGGCATATTGCTTAAGTTGATAGGATTGGGGGGGGGGCTGCCTGCTGCTCCCCTACAATAGTTTTTGGGCATTACGGCAACGTTTTATGCTTAACAAACAAAACGCCCCAAAAGCATGAACAAAAGTTCAGCGGTTGGGGCGTTGTTCATTACGGTTAAATAGACTTAATCTTCAAATGAAATCTGCGTAGCAATCAATACGCCATTTGTAAGCGTTCCTTTCACCGTGACTAGGCGGCCATTGCCTACATTTGCCGTTTTGCCGCTTTTGATTTCGGCTTTACTGGCGTTCACTTTTTGCCCCGCCACTTTAAAATCACTAGCCGAAACTAAGTCACTAATTGGGCCTTTTATTTCTAAAACATTTGCTACGGTGACGCGCCCTTTTATCTCGATTTTTTGAGCGCTTATTTTATCGCCACTCTTTAGTGCAGTCACTTCAACAGCCACCCCATTTACCACACTGTCTAGCGCGCCACCATCAATAGGCGTGGTTGTACCCCACAACACAATGACGCCATTGAGCTTGAACTGCGTTGCCGTTACGCCACTTAGCACCCCTGCAAGCTTAATAGGCGGTGCAATTTTTGCCGGTAGCTTAACTTCTTTAACAATAAGTACATCAGCCAATATCTCGCCACGCACTACCACTTTGCTACCATTTACAAAATCAGTCTTACTAGCAGCCACATCCGAACCTTGCATACCGTATTCCGTTTTATCATTGACTTGCAACATTAGCTTTATGCCGATCAAAGTAAATTTACCGGTTTTGGCATCAAGGTCTTTAACTTCACCTGTAATCGTCCGAATACCTACACTTGCCGTCTGACTGGCGTTTGGAGCCGTCGTTACAGGCGGTGGCGTATCGATTTTTAGCGTTTTGGCCAAGACGGTGCCATTAGCTACGCTACCCTGCACTTTCACCAGTACGCCATTAGCTAAGTTATCCGCGGCTCCGCCATCAAAAGTCGCCGCGCTTGCATCAACCAATACCCCTCGTACCTTAAAGCTAGCTAAGGAAACAAAATCGGTGACCACGCCATTTAGCTCAACCTTGGCGTCTACACTATCTTTAACAAACTTCACATTGGCTGCGACCAGTTTATTGGTCTGCCAAACGCCACCCACGCGTACTGGTTTACCATTGGCTAGATCAGTGACTACGCCGCTTTCAAACTTAGATTTACTCGCGTCCACCATCACTTCGCCTAATTTAAAGCTCAGTGTTTTACTATCTAAGCCAGCAATCAAACCACCAATTTGCATTTTTAGGCCATCACCGGCTTGCGGTTTTCTTACCTTCAAAGCTTTAGCATTCATGACGCTGGCAGCGCTAATGGCTTGGTCACTCCACGCGGCGATCAACTGACCGTTTTCTAACACCACGCCATCTGGACGCAATTTTGCGTTAGTAAAGTCAATTTTTAAGCCGCCCACCAACAATGTTTTAGCCGTATTGTCAAGCTGGCTCACTATCCCTACTACACGCACCATTAAGGCACTGCTAGGGTCTTTGCGCTCAATCCGCGTGGCCACAATCACGCTGGCGCCATCACGGCTACCATGCACTTCAACCACATCACCGACTAGCAAATCAGCCAGCACCGAGGCCCCCTCAAATACGGTTGGCGCTGCGGCATCGCTTGAGACACGGATAGTTTGCCCTGCTAATTTGAAACCAACACCCGCTTGTAATTCTGTAATTTTGCCGTAAACCTCTGGCAGAGCGGTGAGCGTTTTGATTTTATCATCGCTGCCTTGGTCAGATTCCACCTTCATGCCCAGCTTGATATCATTGCTGGTACCCGTGCTGATGACGGAAGGATCTTGCTCCACCTTAAAGCTGGCATTGCTATCGTCTAAGGTATTGCCATCAACAATTACACTTCCAAAGCCCGTCACCGTGCCTTGAGCATAAGCACCGCCGCTAGGTGCTGGAGTGGGTGTTGGCACTGCGGTGGGGATGCTCGTTGGCGTAACAGCTACGGATGTAGACGGTGTTGAGCTACTACCACTCCCTCCACCGCAAGCGTACAAACCAAGACTGACGGCAACTGCAATAAGACAAAGCTTTAAGCGCTGATCCACGGTTCACTCCCTAATAAGTCTCGCATCAGTTTGATGTGCTTATGGGATTGTGGTGGGCTTTCAGTGCTGACAAGAAGACTTACTCATGATTCAGCGATAAGCGGGCAGGGTTTGCTATTTAAAGTAGAGGCACGGCATGCCATGCCTCTATATGCATCATTTAAGCATGATGGTTTGTAAGGCCACCTATGCTTACCTTCCTCCCAAAGCCTTAAACGCTTGAGCCGATACCGCAAGGCGGGCGCGGCGGGTTTCGATCAAAGCTTGGCTGGCGGCGTAAAACTCACGCTGCGCATCCAGCACCTCTAAATAGCCTGATAAGCCCGAGGCATAGCGCGCTTCGGCAAGCTTTAAACGCTGGCCTTGGCGATCTGCCAGCTTTTGCTGTGCGGCAAGCTGCTCTACCAGCCAGCCTTGATCAGATAACACATCGGCCACGTCTTTAAAGGCCAGCTGAATGGTTTTTTCGTACTCCGCCACAGCGATCACCTTGCGTGCAGCAGCAACATCTGCCCCAGCGCTTAAGCGGCCACCGTCAAAAATCGGCAGGCTGATTTGGGGTAAAAAACTCCAAGCGCGGTTGCCGCCGGAGAACAAATCGCCCAATTCATCGCTCATCACGCCAGCGCTACCCATAAGGGTAACTTTTGGGAAGAATGCGGCACGGGCAGCGCCAATATTGGCGTTAGCCGCTACTAGCTTTTGCTCTGCGGCCCGCACATCAGGGCGATCAAGCAGCACTGCCGAGCTTAAGCCACTAGGTAATGCAAACACCTCCGCATTTAAGTTTACCTCGGGCAAGCTTACAGCCTCACCCACCAGCAGAGTCAGTGCGTTCTGTGCGTTAACGGCCTGACGGCTTAAAGCAGCTTTATCGCTTAAGGCGCTGTCTTGTGCGGCCTCTGCCTGCAAGAGATCTAAGCGATTAGCCACGCCCACATCCACGCGGCGTTTCACCACACGGGCACTTTCCTGACGCGCTGTAGCGGTTTGCTCGGCTAAGCGGCTGCGTGCATTTAAGGCTTGCGCAAGGTAATAACTATTGGCCACATCGGCAATCAGCGCACTGCGCACCGATTGCTGCGCTTCTTCGCTGGCTAAGTAATTGGCCTTGGCCGCTTCGCTTAAACGACGCACCCGCCCCCAGAAATCCACCTCATAAGACAGCAAAGCCAAGTTGGCTTCATAACGGCGGCTGATATCTACATCTGGATTGCTACGGCTGGTGCTACCAGAGCCATTCGCACTCACCGACGGCAATAAATCCGCCTTCTGAATACCGTACAGCGCCCGTGCTTCTTCGATTCTGGCCGTGGCAATTTTTAGATCGCGGTTATTGGCTAAAGCTTTATCTATCACCGGCTTTAAGGCTGGATCTAGAAAATAGCTATTCCACTCTGGCGTACTGAGATCCTGCGGCTGGCTACCTACGGCACTGGCCACAGGGGCCGCAGGGCGGACGTAATCCGGCCCCATGGCGCAAGCGCCCAATGCAAAGCTCATCGCAAGCAGCATGGTCTTAGACATTAATTGTTTTTTCATCCGTTTTTTTACCTATTGGTTCGCGTCATTATGCGAAGAGTGTCATGCCGCTCTTCGAACACCGGCAAGTCAATTAACCACCTGATTAGCGGGATAGCTCAGCAAAAATCATTTCAAACTTTAAATGCATGAAGATCGTCATTCCCGAATGTTTTTAATCGGGGATACAGAGGTTTTGAGCGCCACAAGACTGGATTCCCGCCTTCGCGGGAATGACGGTTCAATAATAAGCCGAGCTAAACCACTCATCAGGATTAACGATGGTCATCCGCGATTTCATCTGTGCGCACCACTTCTTTTTCTGGGAAGAAGCGACGCACCACCACAAAGAACACCGGCACGAGGAATACCGCAAATACCGTAGCAGTAATCATCCCCCCCATCACCCCAGTACCAATGGCGCGGCGGCTGGCCGCCCCAGCACCGGTACTCATGGCCAGCGGCAATACACCGGCAATAAAGGCAAAGGACGTCATCAGAATCGGACGGAAGCGTAAGCGGCAGGCTTCCATCGTGGCATCAACCACACTCATGCCTTGGCGTTGCAGATCACGGGCGAATTCAATAATCAGAATTGCGTTCTTTGCGGACAAACCAATAATGGCAATCAGCCCCACCTTAAAGTACACATCGTCTGGTAGGCCACGCAGTGTCATGGCGGCCACCGCGCCAAAAATACCCAGCGGCACCACCCACAGCACGGCAAACGGAATCGACCAGCTTTCATACAACGCAGCAAGGCATAAGAAAACAATCAGGATAGACAAGCCAAATAGGAACGGCGCTTGCGAACCAGACAGTCTTTCTTCAAACGAAGTGCCCGACCATTCAAAACCTACGCCTGCTGGCAATTGCTTAGCCATGGCTTCCATTGCATCCATGGCCTCGCCCGAGCTTTTGCCAGGGGCTGGGCCGCCAGAGATCTTGAACGCAGGCAAGCCGTTATAGCGATCCAGCGCAGAAGCACCTGCCTGCCATTTAGCCACGGCAATTTCTGATAGCGGCACTAAATTACCCGCCCGCGTTTTAAGCTGCAGCTTGAGCAAATCATCTGGCGAAAGACGGCTTTCTGGCGTGGCCTGCATCAGTACACGCAAAATACGGCCTTCACGCACAAAGTCATTCACATAGGCCGAGCCTAGTGAAATAGCCAGCGTGTTGTTCAGCTCAGTCATATCAATACCCAGCTGACTGGCTTTTTCTTTATTAACATCCAGCAGCAGCTGCTGACCTGGCTCCTGACCATCAGGGCGAACCCCAGCCAAAGCTTTATTTTGCGCGGCCATGCCCAGCAACATATTGCGTGCTTCATAAAGGCGATCACGGCCCAAACCGGCACGATCTTGCAGGCGGAAATCGAATCCACCCACCGAGGCCAATTCAGGAATTGGCGGCACATTGGTGGCAAAAGAGAACGCTTGCTTAATGCGGAACAACATCATATTGGCGCGTTGCACCACGGCTGCAACCTGATCATCCGGCTTAGGACGATCTTTCCAGTCTTTTAAGGTGACAAAGGCCAGTGCTGCATTTTGGCCACGACCAAAGAAGCTGAAACCCACAATCGCAATCACGCGATCGACTTCTGGCTGCTTCACAAAGTGCGTTTCAATTTGCTCAACGATTTCCAGCGTACGCTCACGCGTCGCGCCAGCAGGCAATTGCACCACACTAATAAAGTAACCTTGGTCTTCGTCAGGCAAGAAAGACGTAGGCAAGCGCGACATCAACCAGCCGGTAGATGCCAGAATCAAAGCAAAAAACAACAAGGACAAACCCGTCTTACGAATGCATGTACCTACCCAGCCCTGATAGCGCAAGGTTAAAGCGGCAAACTTGCGATTAAACCAACCTAAAAAGCCTTTGGTGCCGTGATGCTCGCCCTTTTTCAGTGGCTTCAAGAAAGTAGCGCACAAAGCCGGTGTTAAGGTTAAAGCCATCAGCGCCGAAAAGAACATCGTCAGCACCAAGGTGACCGAGAACTGGCGATAAATCGCGCCCACTGCACCTGAGAAAAACGCCATCGGCACAAACACGGCGGTCAGTACCAAAGTAATGGCGATGATCGGGCCGATAATCTGCCCCATGGCTTTTTGCGTGGCTTCGCGTGGCGCAAGCCCCTCTTCCGTCATGATCCGTTCGACGTTTTCGATCACCACAATGGCATCATCAACCAAGATACCAATCGCCAATACCATGGCAAACATGGTCAGCACATTGATGGAGTAACCAAACAGCTGCAAACCCACCAAAGCACCCAAGAGCGCAATTGGCACAACAATCGTCGGAATCAGCGTGGCGCGGATATTACCTAGGAATAGGTACATCACAATAAACACCAAACCAATCGCTTCAACCAGCGTGGTCAATACTTCCTTGATCGAAACATCCACAAACTTAGAGGTATCGTAAGGCACTTCAACGGCAATGCCCTTAGGGAAGAACTTAGACAACTCGTCTAGCTTGGCTTTTACTGCCTTGGCTGTTTCGAGCGCATTGCCATCGGGGGAGAGCTTAATCCCGATCGCCGCAATACTCTTACCATTTAAACGCGCCAATACGCTGTAATCGGATGCGCCCAGCTCAACTTTGGCCACATCTTTTAAGCGTAATTGCGAGCCGTTTTTGCCATCGCGCAGCACGATATTGCCAAACTGCTCTGCGGTTAAGTAGCGGCCTTGCGTGACCACCGTTGCGGTAAATTGCTGGCCTGCAGGGGCTGGTAGCTGGCCAATTTCACCCGTTGCCAATTGCACGTTTTGCGCGCGCACGGCGGCTAAGGCTTCTGAGGCGGACATCTTAAAGCCAGCCAATTTAGCCGGATCAAGCCAAATACGCATCGCATATTCAGAGCCAAACAACATCGCCTCACCCACACCCGGCACACGGCGAATGGAATCAATCACGCTAGAATTCACATAACTGCCCAGTGCCACATTGTCGTAGCTACCATCTGGCGACAACAGCGTGACAAACATCAGGTAATTACTACGGGATTTAACCACCTGCACGCCTTGTTGGCGTACTTCACTAGGCAAACGCGCTTCAACCCGTTTCACACGGTTTTGCGCTTCTACCGAGGCGATATCCAAATCTGTACCTGGCTTAAACGTCAGCGTAATCGCCATATTACCGGCGCTATCGCTATTGGAGCTCATATACTGCATGTTCTCCAAACCGTTCATTTCTTGTTCAATCAGCGCGGTTACGGTTTCTTCCATCACCTGCGCGCTTGCGCCGGGGTAAGTTGCGTTAATGGTTAAAGCGGGCGGAGCCACTTCGGGGTATTGAGAGATCGGCAGGCTTTTGAAAGCCAGCAAACCTGCCAAAATAATAATAATGGCGATCACCCAAGCAAATACCGGGCGATCGATAAAAAATCGAGCAAACATAAACTCTCCTAATGCAGCACAGTAAGACTCCACCCAAAACCCAAATCTCAAAACACGGAGGGCACAGAGAGCACGGAGTTTCACGGAGAAAACCTTATTTCCTTGTTTTTCCTCCGTGGCCCTCCGTCTTCTCCTTTTACTCTGTGGTTTAAGATTTGGGTTTTAGCATGGCGTACTGCGGTGGACTACTCGTGACGCCTAAGCATCATCAGTAGCAGCTATTTTTTTGCAGGGGCAGCAGGGGCAGCAGGGGCAGACTTTGCCGCAGCCGCATCAACTGGGCTCACTACCGCGCCAGGGCGTACTTTTTGAATGCCATCGATCATCACCCGCTCGCCGCCTTTTAAACCACTCAAGACGATCCAATCTTTGCCTGAGAATCCACCGGTTTTCACTGGTGCAGGGCTTACTTTATTGTCGCTCCCCACTACGTAAACAAACTGGCCCTGTGGCGATGAAACAATCGCTTGTTGTGGCACACGCACCGTGGCATCCATTGCACCTTGCGCAACCCTTACCGTGGCAAACATGCCAGGCAGTAAAAGATGATCTGGGTTAGGAAACTCAGCGCGTAAAGTCACCGTACCGGTCGTTGGATCAATCGTTTGCTCAGCAAATAGCAACTTACCTGAGTGAGCGTAGGCAGTGCCATCTTCTAATAAGAGATCAACGGGTAAAGTAGCTTGTTTAAGCTTGCCCGCTTTTGTCATTTGCTTTAAACGCAGCAAATCGGCACCAGACTGATTAAAATCCACATAAACCGCATCAATTTGCTCGATAGTTGCCAGCGGAGTAGCCGTGCCTTTATTCAGCAATGCGCCTTCTGAAACCAGAGCGCGGCCAATGCGGCCACTGATAGGCGCTTGTACGCTGGCGTATTCTAGATCCACGCCGCTGCGGCGCACTTCTGCCTCAGCGGCAGCCATTTCGGCTTCTGCTTGCTTAAGCTGCGCTTCAGCCTGATCAAACTCTTGACGGCTGACACCCTGCTCCCCCACCAGCTGGCGATAGCGATCAGCGGTTTGCTTGGCAATTGAAACACTCGCCTTGGCTTTAGCCAGTGCGGCTTTAGCCGTGGCGGCATTGGCCTCTAGTACGCGTGAATCAATCTTAAATAAAGACTGCCCTGCTTTAACCTCACCGCCCTCATTAAAGAGGCGTTTTTCTAAAATACCATCCACGCGGGCGCGCACTTCGGCAGTGCGTACCGCAGTGATACGGCCACTTAAATCACGCGTTAATGCTGCACTACCTGCCTGAGTGGTGACCACGGTGACTTCTGGCGGCGGCATTCCACCACCCGCGCCACCCGCAGCGCCTTCTGGCCCACCTTTACCGCAGGCCGCTAATAGACTTGCCGCAGCTAAAACTAAAACCACACTTTTTTTGAGTGAAGGAAGCATTGCTAATCCTTAATCCGCTTAATTAAAATATTTACGCCAATAAATTGACGATCCACTTATCTTTCTGCCAAGGCGCACATGGGCGCTTAGCTGGTTTTTAAAACTAACAACAGATACTTATACCGCCACATTAATAAAAAGGTTTTGCGCCCACCAAACGGCATCCGCAAGCGAATATAGGGGCGCAGTAAGCTGCGCCCTTAATGCCTGGCAATGCTCACCTATCATCGAAATACCATCTTTAACAGGGGCGATAGGCGCGCAAAAAGCGATCCACAAGCCGCCCAACCTTAGCCTCTTCACCTGCAGGATCTGGCGGCTCGCCACCAAAAAACATTTTCAAACGATCGTAACCACTCAGCGTATCCAGTAGGTAAGCGGCAGCTTCAAAGGCATCGGCTTGAATTAAGCCACCTTCTTGCATGGCCGTTTCCAAAGTCAGCGCTAATTGCTTGGTGGTGCGCTCAATACAAAGCTCAAAGTGCCGACGGGCCAAATCTGGGAAACGGGGTGCTTCAGTGGTCAGCACACGGTGCGCACTAATGGACTCTGGCTCCATAATCCGCGCCCTAAATGACAAAGCAAATCGCATTAAGCGCTCCCGCACCGTGCCCTCATCCACGGTTAGCGGTGCCAGCATTTCGGCAATACACAGCTCAATGGTCAGCTCAAACAAAGCTTGCTTACTGCCAAAACGGTTATAAATCGTTTGCCTTGCCACTCCAGCGCGTTGCGCCACTTTATCTATACTGGCTCGATAACCCATTTCGCAAAAAACAAGCTTTGCTGCCTCAACGACAGGATCGCCACTTGTATTCAGCGGCGTAATCTTACTTGTAACCATTATCTTCTCTCAACTTGGACTGGACAGTCTAATCCATAAAAAATGTAAAGTGAACTCATTTGCATACAACAAAAAGCGCCATATTTTTAGGATTGAGCAACACCAAGGCATTCAGGGCAAAATTAAGCACTCAATAAGCTGTTTTTTTACGCATCAAAAGACACATTTTTTTAAGCTTTTGGCATATTTCACGGCAGTGCATCTTTAAACAACTAATCTGACAAGATAATAGTGTGATTTTTTCGAATGAAATATGCACTAGCTCCCCCTATTAAACCCTTATACCCTGACTGGCCACTCTTTCAAGCAATGCAAACAGCATTAAGTAAGCAGCTGTTTCCTATCTCTTTTTTGCGGCACTTCATATAAAAATTCAATACTTCAAACCCTATAGCTGGAGATCACCTGATGAAACAGGGTACTAGGTTGTTACCAAAAACTTTTCACCTGAGCGCCCTTGCCTTACTCATCTTATTGAGTGCCTGTGAGCAAAAAACTGGCCCCAGCGCACCGCCGCCAGCCCCAGTGAGTTTCATTGAATTAAAACCTACAGATGTTGTACTTAATAAAGAAATGGTGGGTGAAACGGCCGGCTATCGTGATATTGAAGTTCGCTCCCGCGTGAACGGCATCTTATTAAAAAGAACCTATATAGAAGGCGCGCAAGTACAAGCAGGACAAGTGCTTTTTGAAATTGATCCAGAGCCTTATAAAGCCACCCTTGATCAAGCCAAAGGCCAGCTTTCACAAGAAACATCCAAGCTAGAAAAAGCTCGTGCCGATCGCGATCGAATTATTCCGCTATTTAAAGAAAACGCAGTCAGCCGCAAAGATTACGACGACGCTTTATCCGCCTACACCTCAGCCCTTGCCAGTACGCAAACGGCGCAAGCCAGTGTAAAACAAGCCGAGCTTAATTTGGGTTACACCAAGGTAACAGCGCCTTTCTCCGGCACTACCAGTAAGCTGGTGCAATCAGAAGGCAGCTTGATTTCTGCCACGGGTGATTCGGGCCGCCTGACGACGATTTCTCAACTTGATCCGCTCTATGTTAATTTTTCTTACTCTGAGCAAGATCGGCAAGAGCTAGAAGCCGCCTCCCGTAGCGGCCAAGTCACCTTAAACGAAAGCTTTAAAGCCAAAATTAAGCTAGCCGATGGCAGCAACTACGCGCAAACCGGCTTGATTAATTTCTCTGACAACCGAGTCGATCCTAAAACCGGCACGATTCGCGCACGCGCTATTTTCAAAAACCCCAAGGGTGATTTACTACCAGGGCAATTTGTTCGCGTCACACTAGAGCTTGGCAAACGCAAAAACACGCTTTTAGTGCCTGAACGCGCCGTGGTGCAATCACAAGCCGATCATATTGTGATGACCTTAGGTGAAGGCAATAAAGTCGTGCCTATCCCCGTTAAGCTAGGCTCGGTGATTGATGGCAAGGTGATTATTGAAGCCGGCCTAAAAGCGGGGCAAAAAGTGATTGTGGATGGGCTGATGAAAGCCAAGCCAGGCTCAGTGGTTAACCCCAGCCCTGCCAGCGCTGCTGCTGCACCAAAGGAATAAGCATGTTTTCAAAATTCTTTATTGAGCGGCCTATTTTTTCCAGCGTGATTTCCATCATCATCGTGCTGGCGGGCTTGGCCGCAATGCGCTCCCTTCCTATTGAGCAATACCCTGGCATTACACCGCCCGTGGTTTCGGTTACGGCGGTTTACCCAGGCGCCACCCCAGAAGTGATTGCTCAAACGGTGGCCGCACCGCTCGAGCAACAAATTAATGGCGTAGAGCATATGATTTATGTGCAATCTGGCTCCGCTTCAAACGGCCAGATGAGCATGAATGTGTACTTTGAAATTGGTACCGATCCTGACCAAGCCACGATTAACGTGAATAACCGTGTCTCTGCGGCCCTAGCCCAGCTGCCTGAAGAGGTAAAGCGCCAAGGGGTAACGGTTAAGAAAAAATCCACGTCTATCTTAGAAGTTGTGGCCTTGAACTCGCCCAATGGCCGCTACGACACCACCTATCTGTCTAACTATGCCCAGCTCAATATCGTGGACGAGCTAAAACGCCTGCCTGGGGTGGGTGATTTAAGTATGTTTGGTGGCACGGATTACGCCATGCGCGTTTGGCTGCGCCCTGATCGGCTCGCCCAGCTTAAACTTTCTCCTTCTGACGTCATTGCGGCCATTCGTGAGCAAAACGCCCAGTTTGCTGCAGGTAAAATTGGTGCGCAACCGACCACCGCGCCGATTGATTTTACTTACACGGTAAATACTCAAGGCCGTTTAAAAGACGCCAAAGAGTTTGAAAACATCATCATCCGCTCTACCTCTGACGGGGCAAAAATTCGTCTGAAAGACGTGGCCCGCGTTGAAATGGGCGGCAAAGACTACGACTTGCAAGCGCGTTTAAATGGCAAATCCGCCGTCGCCATTGGCCTGTATCTGCAGCCCGGTGCCAACGCGGTTGCCGTCGCTGCCGCTGTTAAAGCCAAGATGGAAGAACTAAAGGTACGCTTCCCCGAAGGCATTGCTTACTCCATCCCTTATGACACCACCGAATTCGTTAAAATTTCGATTGAGGAAGTGGTACATACGCTGTTCGAAGCGATTATTTTAGTATTTATCGTGGTTTACCTTTTCTTACAAAACTTCCGCGCCACGCTGATCCCCTGCATTGCCGTACCGATTTCCTTGATTGGTACCTTTGCTGGCATGTTGATACTCGGCTTTTCGATCAACCTCTTAACCCTGTTTGGGATGGTATTGGCCATTGGTATCGTGGTGGATGACGCCATTGTGGTGCTGGAAAACGTTGAGCGGATCATGAGCGAGACTAAATGCTCCGCTAAAGAAGCCTCCATCCAAGCCATGCAAGAAGTCGCTGGCCCCGTAATCGCCATTGTTTTAGTGCTGTGCGCCGTATTCTTGCCCGTCGCCTTTATGGGGGGCATGACCGGTGTAATGTATAAGCAATTTGCCGTGACCATTGCGGTTTCGGTGGTGATCTCAGGGATTGTGGCCTTAACACTCACCCCAGCGCTGTGCGCTATTTTGCTAAAAAACAACCATCAAAAACCAGCTCGTTTCTTTGTGTGGTTTAACAATAGCTTTGATCGCCTCACCAATGGCTATGTAAGCGGCGTAGCCTTTTTAAACCGCCGTGTTGGCGTAGCGTTTATTTTATTTGCGGCCATCTTACTGGCGATTTTTGTCTTACTGCAAAAAGTACCCGGTGCACTGGTGCCCGATGAAGATCAAGGTACTTTAATCAGCGCGGTCATGCTGCCTGATGCGTCTTCGCTGAACCGCACGGCGGCGTCTAGTGATCAATTTGAAAAAATGTTGATGGCAAATAAAAATGTCGAAAACGTGGTTTCATTTGTTGGCTTTGATATTTTGTCTGGCGCGGTGATTAGCAATAGCGGCATTGTGTTCTCAACGCTTAAAGATTGGAAAGAGCGTAAAGATCCCGCCGATAGCTCCTTTGCACTGGCTAAAACCTTTCAAGGCATGGCGTATATGGGGATGAAAGATGGCTTTGCGGCCACCTTTAACCCTCCGGCTATTCAAGGGATGTCGACCACTGGCGGGATTGAGGCTTATTTGCAAAATCGCGGCACCGGTAATACGGCAGAGTTTTCACAAGCCACCCAGCGCTTTGTTGACGAAGCTAAAAAGCGCCCTGAGTTTGCCAGTGTATCCACCACCTTCCGCGCCAATGTACCGCAAATCTATCTTGATCTAGATCGCGAAAAAGCCAAAGCACTCGGCGTAAGCATCAACCAAGTATTCGACACCATGCAAGCCACCTTTGGCCAAGTGTATGTCAATGACTTCAACCAATTTGGCCGCACTTATCGTGTGCAATTGCAATCTGAAGCGGATTACCGTGCCCGCCCAGATGATATTCGTAATGTTTATGTGCGCTCAGATAAAGGCGACATGATTCCGCTGACCAGCTTGGTTAAAGTCAAAACCTCGGCGGGCCCAGAATTGGTTGAGCGTTTTAACGTTTTCCAAGCTGCAAAAATCATGGCTCAACCCGCAGCAGGCATCAGCTCTGGTCAGGCCATTAAGGCGCTAGAAGAAGTAGAAGCCAACGTGATGAGCTCTGATTACAAGCTGCAATGGACGGGATCTGCCTACCAAGAAAAATCGGCAGGCTCTTCAGCTGCGCTGGCCTTTGGCTTCGGTATTATCATGGTGTTCTTAATCTTGGCTGCGCAGTACGAACGCTGGACACTGCCTATTGCCGTGATCAGTGCCGTGCCTTTTGCGCTATTTGGAGCCTTGCTTTCGGTTTATCTTACCGGCCTCACCAACGACGTTTACTTCCAGATTGGCCTTGTTACCCTAGTGGGGCTAGCGGCTAAAAATGCCATTTTGATTGTTGAATTTGCCGTGATGAAGCATGAAGAAGGAATGAGTTTGCTGGATTCCGCACTTTCGGCGGCCCGCTTACGTTTCCGCCCAATTGTGATGACATCCTTGGCCTTTATTTTAGGCTGCGTACCGCTCGTCACCTCTAGCGGCGCAGGCTCGGCCAGCCGCCACTCACTGGGCACGCCAGTGATTGGTGGGATGTTGGCCGCCACCTTTATTGCCATTTTCTTTATTCCGCTCTTCTTCCGTTTAATTATGAAAAGCAGCGAGAAAAAAGCCGCTGCCCACCCAGAAGCTGGAGATCACCATGCGTAAATCTGCGCTCGCTCTACTGATTGCGGCCACCTTAAGCGCCTGCGCACTGACCCCGCCCGTGGTAGACACCAGTAGCGACCTACCCAGCAGCTGGCGCAGCGATGCCGCCAGTGATATTGCTATTGGCCAAAATTGGTGGGCTCAATTTAACGACCCCGCCCTAGATGGCTTGATTGCTGCGGCCCAAGCCAATAATCAAAACCTAGTGATTGCCGCCTCGCGCATCGATGAAGCCCGCGCGGCGCTCGGCATCACCTCGGCTGATCAACTGCCTAGGCTAGATTTAGGTGGCAAAGCGGCCAGGAGCCTTGCTTCCCAGCAAAACAACATTGCCGTTGGCGATAGCGCAGTGGATAGCTATCGCCTTGGTGCCACCGCATCATGGGAGTTAGACTTATGGGGGCGCATCAAAAATAGTACCGATGCCGCCAAGGCCGATCTACTCGCCAGCGAATACAACCGTGATGCCATCGCGCTGGCGCTGTATGCCAATGTGGCGCAAACCTATTTTAATTTGCGCGCACTCGATCAGCAGCTCGCCATTGCCCAAGACACACTCAAAACGCGGCAAGAAAGCTTTCAGCTACGTAAACGGCGCTTTGAGGGGGGGGTTACCTCTGAGCTAGATATGCGCCAAGCCGAAGTGGAGCTCGCCAGCGCCCAAGCCAGCGTGCCTAGCATTGAGCAAAATATCGCCAAAGTGGCGGGCAGCCTTGGCATCTTGATTGGCCAAAATCCACGCGCCATGATCGATATTGGCGTGCCACGCGGCAAAATGCTGACCCAAATCAACGTACCGATGAATGTGCCGCTTGGCCTGCCATCTGAGCTACTGGCCCGCAGGCCAGATATTCAAGCCAGCGAGCAAAGCCTGCGTGCCGCAGGGGCCAGAATTGCCGCCGCTCGCGCCGCCTACTACCCAACTATTTCATTAACAGGGATATTGGGTTTAGAAAGCGCAGAAATCGGCAATCTATTTACTGGCCCAGCTAAAACGTGGTCTTTTCTTGGCAACTTGGCCGCACCGCTGTTTGATAATGGCAAAACCGCCGCCAATGTTGATAGCGCCACCGCTCGCCAAAAACAAGCCGTAGCCAGCTACCGCCTGAGCATCCAACAAGCCTTTGCCGAAACGCAAAGCGCCTTGGCCGCCCGCAGCAGCAGCGTAAAAATCGTGGCCGCCCAGCAGCAGCAGTTTGACTCGCTAACTCGGCAATTAAAACTCGCCACCCTGCGCTACGACAACGGCTTTTCTAGCTACTTAGAAGTCTTGGATGCACAAAGATCCTTATTCCAAGCCCAGCTCAACCTAGCCGCAGCCCAACGCGATCAACTCTCCGCCACCGTGGACCTATACAAAGCCCTAGGCGGCGGCTGGAAAGCCCCAAGCCACGTTAGCTAAAAGCGCTATATTCAGCAGACTAAGCCCAAGCCAAGGATTCTTGGTTTGGGCTTAGTTTGTAGAGGATAAGGAAGCAAGTAGGCGCTGAGGCGTAAAAAAGCCCACTTATGCGGTAAGTGGGCTTTAAAATATGGAGCGGGCGATGAGAATCGAACTCACGGCGCTAGCTTGGGAAGCTAGGGTATTACCATTATACGACGCCCGCTGTGTATTGCTGACGCATTGTAAGTGCTAGGCATGATTTTTGCAAGCTTGCCTAATGTTAATATTTAATCTGATTAGTCACATTTGCAATGCTGGTATCGAGATACTCGGGAGCTAAAGCCTTGAGCATAAACCAAAATACACACTATTTTCTGATCAGTAATATCGCACAACATGCTTGTATTTAGATTCTCTCTCTAGCCAAAATCTAGACGCAAAGTAACAAAATCTCTGTTTTTCATAAAAATAAACATCGGAAATAATGCCTTATCAGCCGCTTCACAGCGATTGATACTGAGCTGAGCAAGCTTGCTAAAGAGTGTTTTTGATCATCTTGAGCACTTTAATTCTCAATAAAAGGTTTAAAAAATGGATGCGTAGCGGCCTCTAGCATTTCTTTATCCCCTGCCGAATCGCCGTAAGCATAGAGCTCTATATCTGCAAGGGGGCCGACTAGCAATTCAAGCTGCACTGTTTTTCCTATGCCACGGCAATTAGCGCCTAATAAACGCCCACTTAATACATTATTGTTGGCAGATAGGCGTGTACAGAGCAAATCATCAAAGCCAAGCCGCTTTACCATTGGCTCTAAATAAAGATCAAGCGATGCGCTTACCATAATTAAACGATGCCCCTGCTGCTTATGCCAATTTATTTTCTCAATTGCGGCGGGGCGAAACCAGCGTTCTATTTCTTTTGCATGCTCTTTGCCTATTGCTTGCAATTTATCGAGTGATTGACCAACAAATAATTTAGCCACTATTTTTTCTTTAAAGCTATCCCGATTAGAGATGCCAACGCCAACTTTAATGGCCTCCCCCACTAAAGAAAATAAAGCCAAATACACGGCACGTTTGCCGAAAGCTTTTTTTAGATAAGGGATAAAAGTGTCTTTTGTGGTAATCGTGCCATCAAAATCAAATGCTGCCACAACAGGTTTTATAAAATGGCTTTGCGTCAAGTTATCACTCCTATATTAAATAGATTGATCAATATAAATAAGCTTACTGGTCGTAATTATGCATGACATCGTGTGGATTTAAAGGCTGTAAGCCTTGCTGCGACACCTGAATAGCCGGCATCAACAAAAGCAATTCATCACATAAACGAAGCGTTGTTTGGCTTAATTCTGCACTCAGCCAATAACAAGCGCTGGCGCTTTGATCCGCCTCGGGCAGGCTATTAAGTAGCATTTCAGGGTGCAAAAAACGAATCCCGTGCGCCGCCCTAAATAACGCTTTTACCACCGCCTTGCGAAAAACCCCTTTGTCAGGAAGTGGCTCGGCATTTTTGCTGGCAACATCCCCCATTCGATCAAACACGCTATAGAGCGTGCGTTGGCCACGCTGTATTGATTCAAAACGCGTGGTGCTTTGCTCGCATTCGCTTGCCGCAGAAGAAATCAAACCGCGCATGGCAATTAAACGAGCATTAAACCGCCCAAGTGCCGCTTCCACATCCAACGGCGCTCGCCTAGCAATACGGCTATACATCAGCGCTGATTCACGCAAATTATCTGCCAGCAAAAATCGCCAATGATCAAGGGCGCGCTGTGGAAATAAAGAAGCGGCAATAATAGCGATCAAAGAGCCTAAAACAACATCCCCCGTACGCCAAAGTGATTCAGAAACCGTTCCATCCCCAACCCCAGCCACAATCACCAAGGTAATCCCAACCGTAAGCGCGGTATAACCCGCCTTGCCAATCGCATGATAGGCACTTAATAACACCACAAAGCCCATCCAAACATAACAAAGCAGGGGCGATGCGCCATACAGGGCAATCGCCAGCAGCCCTGCAAGCGCACCAACAGCAGTGCCCACCGTGCGTTGCCGCGTTTTCTGCGCCACTGCGCCTAAGTGCGGCACATTGCCAAGCATCACCACAATGGTTACCAACATCCAGCTTCCATGTTGAATCGGCAAAGCAAGATTAATGACCAAGCCAAAAGTAAAGGCCAGCGTCACCCGCAGCGCATGAATTAAACGATGGTGCTGATAGAGGAATAAGGGATTTTTGGCAGCGCGCCAAGGTGTAGATAAGGCTCGGATTAGTTTCATGGGCAGACTAAAGAGCAAAGCAACAGTTTAAAGGGGGCTAAAGCGCCAGTGAAGTCACAATCAACAACATCAAGCGCTTTATACGATATTTGCACGTGATCCATAAGGCGAATAGAAAACAGCATAAACCATCAAACGCTAACGACCTTAAACATCGCTATTACAAACACACTGGGGATGATGGCGATAAACCATCCCCCTTGAGTACATCCTTACTCGCCAGCCACCGTCATCTTGCTCACTAAAATCGAGCCAACCTTACGGCTAGACCAAGGCGGACTATCATCGCCAATCCCCACGATATCTTTAAAGATGTCACGCAGATTACCCGCAATGGTGATCTCCTCTACCGCGTATTGAATCACGCCGTTTTCTACCCAAAAGCCTGCCGCACCACGCGAATAATCGCCCGTCACCATATTAGTGCCATGCCCAAGTAATTCGGTAACAAACAAACCCGTACCAAGCTCAGCTAAGAGCTGCGCAAAGGTATGCGTGGCGGCCACCAATAGATTATGTGATCCACCCGCGTTGCCCGTGGTGCTCATGCCTAGTTTTCTGGCTGAATAGCTGGATAAAAAATAACCATTTAACACGCCTTGGCTAACCACATCCCGCGCCACGGTGGCTACGCCTTCCGCATCAAAAGCGCCGCTGCTCATGCCTTTTTTCAAGAAAGGATCTTCTGCGATGCTCACACAAGGCGCAAACACGCTGGTTCCCAAGCTATCGGGCAAAAAGCTAGATTTACGATAAAGGCTGCTACCGCTCACGGCTTGTACAAAAGTACCAATCAAGCCAGAGGCTACGGGCGCTTCAAATAGCACCGGATATTCGCCCGTTTTAACGCGGCGCGCACCTAAGCGGCGCAGGGATCGCTCACCTGCACGCTGGCCTACCGCCACCGCAGAATCTAAATCTAAATAAGCGCGTGCCGAGCTATACCAATAATCACGCTGCATGCCAGATTCATCTTCCGCAATCACTGCCGCCGATAAACTATAGCGAGAGCTGCATTCTGCCCCCATAAATCCAAGCGAATTGGCATAAACAAAGCGGCTAGCGCCTGTCGATACCGATGCGCCTTCTGAGTTACTAATCCGTGCATCCACACTACGTGCAGCGTCTTCGCATTCGGTAGCCAGCTCAATCGCCCCTTCTACCGATAAATCCCAAGGGTGGTAAAGATCAAAATCAGGAAAGGAGGTCGCCAAGCGATCTGCGTCTGGCAAGCCAGCAAAAGAATCTGCGGCGGTAAAGCGGGCAATCGCCAAGGCCGCCTTTACGGTGTCTTTAATCGCCGCAGCAGAAAAATCACTACTGCTGGCGTGCCCCTTTTGCTGCCCCAGATACACCGTAACGCCAACGCCTTTATCACGGTTGTATTCAATGGTTTCTACTTCGCCAAGGCGCACCGAAATATTTTGGCCATAACCCTCAGACACATCCACATCGCAGGCCGTTGCACCTTGGATTGCGGCTTGTTCCAGTACTTGGCTGGCTAAATCACAGAGTTCTTGCTGATTAAAACTAAATTCGGACACTGGTCATTTCCCGTTTTAAGAGATCGAAGTCAAAGGCTTAATATCCACAAAAAAACAAAAATCACGAAACACGCCACGTAGCAGCGCCTCAACTTTTACGCCTTATGTTTTTTATGGGCCCAAATAATTTTGCGGTATCGGCCCCTTTTAAGGGTGCAAATATGCATTTTTACCTTATTCGTGTGCGCTTGATTGCAAACTGATCGCAAAGCAAGGCGCAGTCTTTGGTATCATACCGGTTTTGCACGCAAGTAACCCTATCATGGCAAGACCAAAGCACGACCTCCCAGACGACGATATTGAGTACGTCAGTAAAACAGAAATGAAGACCGAGATGACTGCGCTGCAAAAACTCGGCGAAAAACTCGTTCCGCTCGATAAAAAGCAGCTGGCCACACTAAAGCTGCCCGAACGCCTATTTGACGCCATCTTGGCGGCAAAAAAAATCACGGCCAATGGTGCAACGGCAAGGCAAAAGCAATTTATTGGCAAATTAATGCGTGATGTTGATCCTGAACCGATCAACGAGCTGCTGAATAAATTAGCCGGTCTTTCTGATCGCCACAGCGCATGGTTGCATCGCTTAGAGCGTTTACGCAGCAGCATGCTGACTGATCCTAAGGTCGTTGAGAACTTCGTCACCGAACATCCAGACGTCGAGATTCAACAACTGCGCCAGTTAGTCCGCAATGCTTTAAAAGAGCGTGAGCTACAAAAACCTGCCAAAGCGTTCCGTGAATTATTTAAGCTGATTAAACAATATATTCCAGAGCCAGCTCTGCCCGGCCTAGAAACCAGCTCAGATGATGATGAAATGGAAGAAGCAGAATAAATGAATTGGCAAATCGAATGCACTGCAATGCTGTTCGATATGGACGGCACCTTAGTTGACTCCACCCCTTGTATTGAAGGGCTATGGCGACGATGGGCCGTTCGCCAACATTTAGACCCTGATTATGTCATGCAGCATGTGCACGGACGCCGTGGCATAGAAACCATCGCCCTTGTTGCGCCCCATCTTGATGCCGCTGCAGAAGTTGCGCTATTGCTAGCAGAAGAAGCCCGCACTTTAGATGGCACGGTTGCGATTACTGGCGCGGCAGCGTTTTTAGCCCTGCTCCACCCAGAGCAGTGGGCCGTTGTGACCTCTGCACCCCGCTCTATCGCCTTGGCCAAGCTCGCTTACGCCGGCCTACCTACACCGCTACATATTATTTCTGCTGATGACGTTAGCCAGGGCAAGCCGCACCCCGAAGCTTTTTTAAAAGGGGCGGCGCTTTTTAATTTAGCCCCTCAGCAATGCGTGGCTTTTGAAGACGCATTAAGCGGCGTGCAATCAGCACAGGCCGCAGGCATCCCCGTAATTGCGCTCACCTCATCGCATTCCAAAGCGCAGCTCAGTCATGCAGAGCAAGTCATTGATAATTACCACGCGCTCACGCTGCAAATCGGCGCAAAAATGGTGATATCCGCCACTCAGTAATCCCCTCTAGGTTACCCTTCATGAATACCTTAAAAATTGGCCTTGTCTCCACCTCAGATCGCGCATCCAGCGGTGTCTATCAAGACCTAGGCATTCCTGCACTTACAGAGTGGCTCGGCTCTGCTCTTAGCAGCCCTTACACCTTGAGCAGCCGCTTGATTAGCGACGATCAAGCCAGCATTGAGATCGCGCTTAAAGAGCTGGTGGATATTGAGGGCTGCCATTTAGTCCTGACAACCGGTGGCACTGGCCCCGCGCTGCGCGATGTAACTCCTGACGCCACGCTAGCCATTGCCGATCGCATCATGCCAGGCTTTGGCGAGCAGATGCGTCAGGTTAGTTTGCATTACGTGCCAACCGCTATTCTTAGCCGCCAAGTTGGCGTAATTCGTCAGCAATGCCTGATTTTGAACTTACCTGGCCAACCAAAATCCATTAAAGAAACACTGGAAGGCGTAAAAGATGCCGCAGGCAAGGTCATCATCAACGGCGTTTTTGCCGCCGTGCCTTACTGCGTTCAGCTATTGGAAGGCCCATATATTGAAACCCACCCTGAGGTGGTAGCCAGCTTTCGCCCAAAATCGGCGCTAAAGCCTGCTTAATACGCAACAAACATGGTGGGCTTCAGCCCAATCCTATCAACTTAAGCGAGCCAGCAGAAAGGTGCTGCGGATATGCACAGCCCCAATCAACAAGGACTAACAAATGAGCACACTACCTTGCGTAGAAATTGAAACCACCAACCAGCCCAGCGCCAGCGTAATTTGGCTGCATGGCCTTGGCGCAGACGGCAATGATTTTGCGGGGATTGTTCCTGATCTACAGCTGCCGGCAGATTTAGGCGTTCGTTTTATTTTCCCACACGCGCCTAGCATGCCCATTAGCTGCAATAACGGCTATGTAATGCCCGCTTGGTACGATATTTTACATTTTGATCAAATCAGCCGTCAGGCCGATGTGGCGGGGGTTAAGGCATCAGTTGAAATGATCCGTGCGCTAATTAGCCGTGAAAACCAACGCGGCATCGCCAGTGAGCGGATTATTCTGGCAGGGTTTTCGCAAGGTGGTGCCATTGCTTACACTGCTGGCGTACTCCACCCTGAAAAACTCGCGGGGATTGTGGCGCTATCGACGTATTTGCCCGCACCTGAGCTACTTCAAACGGGCCTTGCCAACCAAGCCACCCCAATTTTTGCCGCGCATGGCAGCGCAGATCCTGTGGTAGGCGTGCAACTGGGTGAGGCCGCCAGAGATCAGCTACAAGCACTTGGCTTTAGCATTAGCTGGCAAACATGGCCGATGCAACATTCGGTATGCATGCCAGAAATCCAAGCAATTGGGCAATTTATCACGCAGTGCCTGCGCTAAAAGCTAAATGACGCGGCTATTTACCTAGCCGCCGCGCGAATGGCTTTCATCTTGATCGGCGAATCGCTCATCACATGATCCACGCCTAGTTTCTCTGCTGCTTGATAGGCAGCAGAGGAATCCACACCAAACACGATGATTTTTACCTCTGGATTGGTCTTAAAGCAGCTCACCGCAGCGGGTGTCCACCAACGCGCTTTCACTTCTGAACGCCCCTCGCCCAGAGTAAATTTCTCAACCACCGTTACCGTGCGCTCCAGCTCCATGCCTACCCATGCCCCTGCTGCAGGCGGTGTTTCGCAGCTACCGCTTAATGCCACGCTACTGAGGCGCTGCCGAGTTGCATCTCTGGATTCAAACACCCTCGCCTCGCGATAATCCGCCAGCAAAGTTAAGATTTCTTTTTCTGTTGAGTAAATTCTGACTCGATCCCACGCTTTTTCTTCATCCAGCACCTTGGCTACGCTCGCCACCAAGGGCGCGGCGGGCAGTTGCTTCATATCCAGTAAAATCGGCACGGACTTAGGAATCACTTGTAAGGCCGCTTGCAGTGTGGGGATACGCACTGGCTGCTCGCGATAGGGAAATACTTTATTCTCGGCGGCATCTAGGCGGCTAAATGTATGGCCAGCGTTTAACTCTGCCAATTGCAAAAAGCTAAAGCTATTCAAAGCGCCTTTGCCCTCTGTTAAAGCAGAAACATCCGCAGGCCGATACAATACAGGCACGCCATCACTCGTCATTTGCACGGTAATCCACAGCATATCAGCACCATTGGCCAGCGCGCTTTGCACGGCCAGTAGCGTATTTTCTGGCGCATCCCCCGTCCCAGCACGATGAGCCACCAAAAGTGGCGCAGCATGACTCGCTGCCATCGTCATCACGCACAGCGCCACTAGCAGTTTATTTCCTAATCCAGAATGCATGACGATTCCTCAGCACAAATCAATCAGCGTAAAACAAGCAAATGACAAAAGAATGAAAACTAGTAAGCACCCTAAAAATCAGTAAAATAAGCACATTAAAATAATATTTAAGAAGTCTTTGTTATTAAAAGACAAAAAGTGATTATTTTATTTGGCATACGGCCCTATCTAAGGCATTATCCGCCACCTTGCCACACACGCTCGTGGCACTCGCCTAGGCATACAAACTAATGACAATTGGAATTATCGGCGCAATGGAGCCGGAAGTGGCTCACCTGATTGAGACCCTCGAAAACAGCAGCAAAGAAACCGTGGCTGGCATCGATTTTTATAGCGGCACCCTTGCTAATCAACATGTGGTTGTTACCCGTTCTGGCATTGGCAAAGTGGCAGCCAGCATCGCCACCACCTTATTGATTGCCAAATATCAGCCTAGTGCCGTGATCAACACCGGCTCAGCCGGCGGTTTTGTCGATCACTTAGACATTGGCGACATTGTGATTTCTTCTGAAGTGCGCCACCACGATGTAGACGTTACCGCTTTTGGCTATGAGATTGGTCAAATGGCACAACAACCCGCCGCCTTTACACCCGATGCAAGCTTGGTTGCCGCAGCACACCGCGCCGTTGCCAGCCTTGGTCAGGTTAAGGCCATTGATGGGCTTATCTGCACCGGCGACAGCTTTATCTGCGACAGCACCCGCACCGCGCAAATGCTTAAAAACTTCCCAACCATGGCCGCTTGCGAAATGGAAGCCGCCGCGATTGCCCAAGTTTGTCATCAACACGCACTGCCTTTTGTGATTATTCGCTCGCTATCCGATAACGCGAACAATGATTCACCCGTCGACTTTGACCAATATCTGATTAAAGCCGGTTATCACTCGGCCTTAATGGTGATTGCCTTACTGAATGAGCTGGATAACAGCCATCAGCGGCAAAAACCCCAAGACACGGCCATCGCCCAGCACTAAGCATACTGATGGTCTATTTTCTTTTGAAAATGGACCATCATATCCATGCCTCCCATCCAATAAACTAATAACATTCTTAATGCCAAATACTTGCAGTAAAAACAATGCAATTGGCATTAACAACCATTCTCTAAAATGTTGCGCAATATCACTTTGCTAAATTACCCCACTGATATGATTATTTTTTGTGGAGGTAATATCTGATGCAAAAGTTTAGAATTGAACACGATTTATTAGGCGAAAAAGCAGTCCCATTTAATGCCTACTATGGAATCCACACCCAACGCGCCATAGAAAACTTTCAAATATCGCAAAGTAAAATTAGCGACAATCCAATTATGGTTAAAGCACTCGCAAAAACAAAAAAAGCCTGTGCCTTAGCCAATGGCGAAATCGGCAGTATTGAGCCAACAATAGCCAAAGCTATTGTGCATGCCTGCGATGAGATCATTTCAAATAACCGCTGCTTAGATCAATTCCCAAGCGATGTATTTCAAGGCGGTGCGGGCACTTCGGTCAATATGAATGCCAATGAAGTAATTGCCAATTTAGCGCTAGAATTATTGGGCCACCCTAAAGGTGAATACCAAACCATTCACCCTAATGATCACGTTAACAAATGCCAATCAACGAATGATGCCTACCCAACCGCGTTTAGAGTGGCACTATACGAACACCTATTGATTTTAATGCAGCATATGGAAAACCTTTCTAGCGCATTTATGCATAAATCAGTTGAATTTAAATCTGTGCTAAAAATGGGCCGTACCCAGCTACAAGATGCCGTACCTATGTCGCTAGGACAAGAGTTTCACGCATTTTCCACCTTAATCAACGAAGATGTTCGCTTAATTGGGCAAATCAAAAACTTACTACTTGAAGTTAACTTGGGTGCCACCGCTATTGGCACGGGGATCAACGCACCACATCACTTTGGCCCGCTCGCCGTTGAAAAACTATGTGAAGTCACCGGCCATGCTTTTAAGTCCTCCGAAGATTTAATTGAAGCCACTTCGGATTGTGGCGCCTATGTTATGGTTTCTAGCGTACTTAAACGCACGGCCACCAAGCTCTCCATGATTTGCAATGACTTGCGGCTATTGTCTTCTGGCCCACGTGCGGGCCTTAAAGAAATTAACTTACCTGAATTACAGGCAGGCTCCAGCATTATGCCCGCCAAGGTAAATCCTGTGATGCCTGAAGTGGTCAATCAAGTTTGCTTTAAAGTGATTGGCAATGATTTAACCATTACTATGGCGGCAGAAGCAGGACAATTGCAGCTTAATGTAATGGAGCCTGTGATTGCCTCATCACTATTTGAATCCATCCATTTATTACAAAATGCCATGCTCGGATTAAAAGAGAAATGCATTGATGGCATTACCGCCAATATAGAAACATGCCGCAAAAATGTACTTAATAGCATTGGCATTGTCACCTTTCTTGACCCTATTTTAGGCCATGAAAAATGCGATGAAATTGGCAAAATATGTGCGCAAACAGGGCAAACAGTGATGCAGGTTTGCTTGGAGAAAAAACTACTTAACCAAGCGCAACTCAATGATATTTTCTCAAATGAGAATTTACTTAATCCGCAATACCTAGGTAAATGCTATTTATAAGCAGCTACGCATCACTTAGTAAAATGGATATAGCTTGTTGATGCTAAGCAGAACAACGCTCAACAATACCATTAAGAATATTGAGCTTTGCATGCTCAGCACCAAGCTACGGTTTCTCTACCTATTCAAAAAAAGTCATGCCACACAGCCCAGATAAATAGCCCATATAGCGCGAGCCATAGCCCGCGCTATTTTTAATGCCAAAATCATCACGTCTTTTAAAGCCCACCAACACGGCTCAGCTGATTGCCAGCCTTTTTTGTAGGCGCAACCCTAGCTTAATAAATTTCCCATTAATACATTCAAATAGCCCCTTTGGCTCATTTTTTGTCGGTTGTTTGAAAGCATCAACACTAAGAGATATAAGCCATAAAGCCGCAGCAAATAGCTGTCCCTACCGTATATTGGCTTACATGCGATATATGATTTTGTTTGCGTGAGAGGCCTAATTAGGAAAAATTTAACAATAGAAAATTATATTTTTATTATTAACTGCGCAATCGGCCTTGTGCCCCTAGCAGCACTGGCTCGCGGCGAGCCAGAAGCCATCACGCCGCTTCATCCTAAGTATGATTTAACTCACAATTATTTTATTTTAGCGCATACCACTTCTTTTTTAAGAAACAAACAATCGTTTTATTCATACGGATATCTAGCATCAAACTAAGCGGACATTTATCGAAAAAGGCAACCAAACATCAAATAAATAACACATGCCACACTCTAGCAAAAACAAAGAAATCAAGCACAGAAAGAATATAAGGCATACCACGTGAATTTTTACACGCGCAAGTAAATAAAACTGAGCTGGCATTTAGGGGGAAAATACAACTTGATGCTAAGCAATATTAGTTTAGCAGTAAAACATTAAGCACTTATAGAGATGTAAAAATTAATAAACATTAGCAGAAAGATACCCAATATTAAGCAATTCTAATAAATTGTAATCCTTGCGTTATTTATAAATGTCAAACTACACTTAATTATATTTAGTGTAGTTGTTCATATTTACTGGAGAAATCATGTCTATTACTTTTATTACAAAAAACATTGCGATTGCATTTAGTACCTTAATCCTAAGCAATATTGCACAAGCAACTGTCTACTCAAATACGGCCGCTCAAGATTCATCAGGCAACTTTATACTGGTTCCGGGCTTAGGTAGTGATGGCGGCAGCTCAAGCGCCACTACTAGCTTTGGTCAGCACTTTGTTGCCACAGGTGAAACACTGCAAAATTTTAATTTTTATGCCTCAGAAGGTAACCGTGGCAACATTAGCTTTGCCATCGCCGCATGGGATGGTCAAAAAGCGATAGGGCCTGCGCTTTATACCAGCTCAAATATTCTTTACAACGCCGGTTCACAAGCATTAGGTGCGAGCGGGCTTAACTTATCACTCACGGCTGGCAAGCAATATATCGCCTACCTAAGCACGGCAGGGATAGCATCACCCGCTGGAAACATCTGGATGAAAAGCTCCAGCACCAACGGCGGCTTAAACGACGGATTTGCCTCCATTAACTCCAACGGTGCAAACCCGCTATCACTTTCACAATCATGGACTAATTCGAATACAAACCTTAACTACACCGCAACCTTTACCACTCCAGTACCAGAACCTGAAACCTATGCACTATTAGGCCTAGGCTTGATCGCCATAATGACACGGCAGCGTAAAAACTTTAAATCAATACGCTAGGGCTTTGATGTGTATTACAAAGCGTAAAAGTATTGAATAGCCAGCAACACCAGTATGGCGTATCCCGCAGCAAGGATATCGTCGATCATCACGCCAATACCGCCTGGCACGCGTTGATCGAACCAACAAATAGGCCAAGGTTTAAAAATATCGAACAATCTAAATAAGGCAAAAGCGAATAGCCAGCCTCGAGGATTAAGTGGCACAAATAGTAGCACCAGCCACATGGCAACAATCTCATCAATAACAATGCCACCAAAGTCGTGGACGCCTAGGGTATTGCCTGTAATCTCGCTGGCCCAGCAGCCAATGAGGAAGGCAGGCAAGCAGAGCCAAGCAATAGACAGCGGGGATACGCACTGTATCAATAAGGCATATAAGGGCAATGCCGCCAACGTACCAAAAGTACCAGGCGCTTTTTTAGCCAAACCACTTCCAACACCCAAAGCAATAAAATGCGCAGGGTGCGCTAATAAAAACCGCCAGTCGGGGCGAACAAGCAGCTTTTGTGGATGATCATGCATACAAAACAACCCAATCTAATAAGAATATCAACTTAAAACGTGGCTACGTGGCTACGTGGCTACGTGGCTAGGCAAAATGATCAAAGCCATGAAATGTAATCGGCAATGGCTGTTTTGCGGCATCCAGTAGGGTGACATCACTACCCTGGCGAATCATCCCAACCTGCGTAAGGGGTAAATCCAGCTCTGCGGCCAGCGCAACAATAACCGCGTGCTGATCGGCAGCGGCAGTAAAGCAGAGCTCATAATCATCCCCCCCCGCCAAAAATGCCTCTTGCTGTAAATACTGCGGCAAGCCAGCCACATCTGGCGCAAAAGGCACGGCATCGAGCCAAACTTCAGCCCCGCAAGCCGATTGCTCACAAATATGCCGTAAATCTGCCAATAAGCCATCTGAGATATCTAAAGCCGCCGAAGCAATGCCGCGCAAACGCAGCCCAAGTGCTATGCGTGGCGTCGGCAAATCCAAGCGCAAGTCACACCGCACAGCAAGCGCCTCAGCCAGCGTTGCTCGCCCAGTACGGTGCATAACGGCAGCAGCAGCGGCCCCTAAACAACCCGACACCCAGACTTCATCCCCCGCCTTAGCACCGCTGCGTAATAAGGCCTGGCCGCGCGGTACATGCCCCGCAATTTGAATGGCAATGGTCAACGGCCCACAGGTTGTATCGCCCCCAATTAAGGAGAGATCATATTCATCCGCCATTGCCAGCAAGCCACGGCTAAAAGCGGCTAACCATGGTGCATCCATAGTGGGCATGGCAATCGATAAGGTAAACCAACTTGGCTCTGCTCCCATCGCAGCTAGATCAGACAAATTAACCGCGAGCGCTTTGCGCCCTAGGCGCTCAGGATCTGCATCTTGGAAAAAATGCCGCCCAGCCACCAGCATATCGGCTGAAATGGCTAACTGATCGCCAGCTGCAACAGAAACCAGCGCCGCATCGTCCCCCACGCCCAAATCGGCATTTTTAGCGGGGCGTTTAAAATAATAAGCAATGAGATCGAATTCGTTCAAGGCGCTTCAAGTCCATTCTAGGAACGATGTTTGGCGGGTATTCATAGGCATTCACATCGCGTATAGATAAAAAAAGACGGGCTAAGCCCGCCTTTCGATCAATCAACACATAAAACGACGCATTAGGCGCGGCGTTTGGCGCGATTAGCCACTACTTCATCAGCACGAACAGACTCGGCCAGTTTATCTAGCACGCCATTCACAAATTTATGCCCATCTAAACCGCCAAAAGTTTTAGCCAGCTCGATTGCTTCATTGATAATCACAGGGTAAGGCGTTTCTGGCATGCACACAATTTCAAATGCGCCTACATACAAAACAGCAGCCTCAACCACGCTGACTTCATCCATCGGACGGTCAAGGTGCGGTGAAAGTGCAATTTGTAATGTTTTGATGTCTTTAATTACGCCAAACAAAATAGAGCGGAATAAGTTTTTATCTGCACGCTTATAAAGCGCACTTTTTTCGCTTTGACTGGACGCTTCGCTTTCCCAAGTTACATCACTTTTTGACAAAAACTCTTCAATATTGCCGGGGGTATCTGCGGCCAATAGCCATTGATAAACGCCTTGCACGGCAAATTCACGGGAGAGACGACGGGATGATTTTGGTTTTGCTACATCGGAGGTCATGCTTGTAATGCCTTTAATAAATTCGCTGTTTCTACGGCGACACGCGCAGCGTCAGTGCCTTTTTCAAACACACGCACTTCAGCTTGTTCGTCGTTTTCAGTGGTTAAGATGGCGTTTGCCACAACAATGCCGTAATCAAGTCCGATACGGCTTACACCAGCGCCAGATTCATTGGCAACCAGCTCAAAATGATAAGTTTCCCCACGGATCACTGCACCCAAAGCAATCAGTGCGTCAAAACGATCCGATTCAGCCATCGCAGCCAAAACCAGTGGTATTTCCAAAGCGCCGGGCACCGTAGTAATCAGCATATCTTGCTCGGCTACACCCAGTACTTTAAGTTCAGCCACGCAAGCATCGCGTAAACCTTCGCAGACCGGTGTATTAAACCGGCTCATTACAATACCGATACGTAAGCCATTGCCAGTCAAATTAGGCGCAATAAAAGGAATATTTGCAGCGATGCTCATTATTTTTTTCCTTGAGACAATTCAAATCCAGTAATTTCTAAGCCAAAACCCGTCATGCTTGGGATGCGGCGCTCCGGCGACAATAAACGCATTTTACCCACACCCAAGTCTTTTAGCATTTGTGCACCAATACCATAGGTGCGCAAATCCCACTTCTTGCTTTCATTTAAGCCTAATTCTGGCAAAGCGCGGGCCAATAAATCACGGCCATCTTCGCTGCGATGCAGCAGTACCATCACGCCACAGCCCACCTTGGCAATCGCCTCTAGCGACGATTTTACATCCCAAGAGTGGCCGCTCTGGCCTAAATCCATCCAGTCAATCACCGACAAAGGCTCATGCACCCGCACCAAGGTTTCAATTTCAGGGCTAGGAACCCCTTTAATTAAGGCCAAATGGCTGGCAGACGTCAGCTTATCGGTGTACACCGCCAGCTCAAAATCACCAGCAAAGGTGGTAATGGTGCGGCGACCTGCGCACGCGACTAAGGACTCTGTGCGGCTGCGATAATGAATAAGGTCGGCGATAGTACCAATTTTTAGCTGATGCTGTTCAGCAAATACCAAAAGTTCGGGCAAACGGGCCATAGTGCCGTCGTCATTCATGATCTCGCAGATCACGCTGGCGGGCGTTACCCCTGCCAAAGCGGCCAGATCACAACCCGCCTCAGTATGCCCTGCCCTGACCAGCACCCCGCCAGGCTGCGCCATAATCGGGAACACATGACCAGGCTGCACGATATCACTCGGCTTGGCATCAAAGGCAATGGCTTTTTTAATGGTTAAAGCGCGATCATGCGCAGAAATCCCAGTGGTCACGCCTTCGGCCGCTTCAATGGACGCCGTAAAGTTAGTGCCAAAGCTGGAGCCATTGGCACGCACCATAGGCGCAAGCCCCAGATAGGCACAGCGCTCGGCATTTAAGGTCAGACAAATCAGCCCACGGCCATGTTTAGCCATAAAATTGATGGCCTCAGGCGTAACAAAGTCTGCTGCCAGCACCAGATCACCTTCATTTTCGCGATCTTCTTCATCAACCAACACCACCATGCGCCCGGCGCGCATTTCTTCAATAATTTCCTGGACCGGGGAGATATTGACGCTCATAACATACCTTTAAAGATCACTAACTTCTGAATAAATGAATCCGGCAGTGCGCATCACGGCGCTTAATTTAGGGCCAGACAGTCTGTCATGCAGGCAGTAAGCCTGCATTGTCCCAGATCAGCAGGGGATAGACCACCATTTTGCCAATGTATAAGAACCGGAAACGATGATCAGTAATACATCAGAAAATATGCCAAACGGGCAAAGTTCTTTCTTTCACCTGACAGCTCTGCTACTCTCTGGCACCTCATCATAAATACCTTAGCGTATTTGCTAAGCCAATGGATTCACGAGTTTTTAAATTCATTCCATTCGCCCCCCGTACAAATAAGCCAGACGATTGGAAAATGATTAGATTTCAGATTGCCAAATGGGCCGCATGGGCTCCCGCAGCAAACACATCACAGGCAAGTCTGTTAAACCTCGCTGGTTTAAGTAATGAAGCCCCCTCACTCAGTGAAATGCCTGCCATGCTGCGCCGCCGTGCAGGTCGGTTAGGTAAAACAGCGCTGCATACTGCCTATCAGGCCGCAGAGCAAGGAACAGCCTGCCCCGTTATTTTTGCCTCCCGCTACGGGGATATCACCCAATCTGTGGAACAACTGCAGCTACTCGCACAAAGCGGCGTTGTTTCCCCTAGCGCCTTTAGCATGTCGGTTCACAATGCTATTTCTGCATTATTTTCCATTGCCCGTAAAGACACCGCCAGCTACACCGCCATTGCCGCAGGCGAAGAAACAATAGAAGCGGCATTTACCGAGGCGATCGGCCTGCTGGCTGATGATGATGCAGCAAGCGTATTATTGGTGTGCTACGACGAGCCCTTACCTGCTCCCCATCATGTTTTTACGGAATCCCCCGCCTTTGCGCACGCCTTTGCTTGCCGTTTAGTAAAAGCAGACCGGGGATTTAGCCTAAGCAGCCACGCCACAACCCACCCTGCCGATGATCTGCCCGACGGTTTAGCCATACTGCACTTTTTATTATCAGAACAGCACAGCCTCCGGCATACCGCTGGAGCACGAACCTGGCTCTGGCAACAAGATGTTTAAGTCATTTGAACGAGGGTGGCGTATTCTTGCCACGGCAATCGCCTTCAGCGTATTTGGCGCTGGCGGCTTGCTATTGGGCTTGGTTTTTTTCCCACTGCTTAATTTATACATGAAACAAAACGCCAAAAAAACCCGTATTGCACGGCTGACTGTTCATTACGCGTTTAAATTATTTATAGAATTAATGCGTCGCACTGGAATATTGCGCTATCGCATCAAGGGCATAGAAAAACTAAACCGCCAAGGCTTATTGATACTGGCCAACCACCCCACTCTTATCGATGTGGTGTTTTTAATTTCACTGATCAAAAATGCCGACTGCGTTGTGAAGGCGGGGCTCGCTAAAAACCCATTCACCCGTGGCCCTATTAAAGGCACGGATTACATTTGCAATGACTCAGGCACACAATTATTAGACGATTGCATCGCATCGCTGCATGCGAGCAATAATCTCGTTATTTTCCCTGAAGGCACACGCACAGCCACCGATGGCACAATGAAGCTGCAAAGGGGGGCTGCTAACATCGCTTTACGCGGCGAATGCAATATCACTCCCGTTACAATACGCTGCACTCCCCTTAGCCTGACCAGAGGTTTGCCGTGGTGGAAAGTACCGGCCAGCCGGATGATTTTTACCTTGGACGTGGGTGACGATATTGCGGTTGCACCGTTTTTAGCCCAGGCTAACGGCGAAACCGCCCTCGCCGCACGCCAGCTTACACAGCATTTGCACGACTATTTTTTACCGGAGAAACCCGCCCATGTTGGCGCTTGAACAAGAAATCAAAGAACTGATTATTACCGCCCTCAATCTTGAAGACCTGAGCCCTGATGATATCGATAGCAAGGCCGCGCTTTTTGTAGACGGCCTAGGGCTGGACTCTATCGATGCCTTAGAGCTAGGATTAGCCCTGCAAAAAAAATACGGTGTTAGCCTATCGGCAGACTCAACAGAAACACGCGCGCACTTTGCAAGCGTTCAAGCCCTAGCCGCTTTTGTTTCAGCCGCGCAATCTGCATAAACGCATACAGCACACGCTTAAATTTTGTGGTAGCAAGGAATACAGTATGACCAAGCAAGAAATGTTCGAGCGCCTTAGCGCTATTTTGCAAGAAACTTTTGATACAGAAGTCAGCAAAATCACTCCCGAAGCCCGCCTTTACGAAGACTTAGATATCGACAGCATTGATGCCGTTGATTTAATCGTTAAGCTCAAACCCATAGCGGGCAAACGTCTGCACCCAGACGCCTTCAAAGCAGTTCGTACCCTGCAAGATGTCGTTGACGCACTTTATGAGCTAATGCAGGAAAAATCTGCCGTTTAAGCCTATGCGTAACGTTATTTTAGCGGTGATAACACTGCTCTATCCTCTGCTTATTTATCATGGGATGGGGCATTTCGAGCCCAAATGGCTAGCACTTTTGCTGCTAGCCATCGCACTAACACGCGCCGTACTCAGCAAAGAAAAAGTCTGGCTCATTGCCGCTGCAGGTGCGGCAGTGCTGGCTGCGATCAGTTTTTTTAGCAATCAAGCGCTGCCACTTAAGCTCTACCCAGTACTGGTCAATGCCGTGTTATGCCTGGTATTTGCCTTAACACTGGTGTATCCGCCAAGTGCCATCGAGCGACTGGCCAGATTAAGCGAGCCAGATTTACCTGCCAGCGGTGTGCACTATACCCGCAGGGTAACGCAGGTTTGGTGTGGGTTTTTTATTTTTAACGGTAGTGCGGCACTGATGAGCGCACTCTGGTCAGACGCCGCATGGGCGATTTACAACGGCTTAATTGCCTATCTATTGATGGGCATTTTATTTCTGGGTGAATGGCTGATTCGCAGGCGAGTAAAGGCAGCACATGGCTGAGTTTATTTCTCTTGATCGCCTCCTTTCTCAAGGGCGGCCTTCCTCATATCTTATTGCCGTTGCAGATGCAGATGCCGCCGAGCAAAACCTTGATTTTGCCGCGTTTTCAATTCAGGCAGCTCGCTGGCGGCAAGCATTTAAAGCGCATTCTGGGCATAAATTTGCTCTGTATTTTAATAACAGCGCCACCTTTGCCGCCGCCCTAATGGGTGCTTGGCAGGCGGGGAAATGTGTTTACCTACCGGGTGACGCCTTACCCTCCACTTTGCAGCGCTTACGTCATGAGGTAGATGGTTTTGCTGGGGATTTACCTAGCGAATACGCGCCAGTACAGCCCAGAGCCGCTGCCATTGACCCGTGGAACGATCTAGACCTTAACGCCATATCACTGGTGGTTTACACCTCAGGCTCTAGCGGCGAGCCCAGCGCCATTCCTAAAAAACTATCGCAGCTGAGTAGCGAAGTGGCGGCTCTTCATGCTTGTTTTGGCGGGCACAGTGCCACGGTGCTGGCTACCGTGTCGCATCAGCATATTTACGGCCTTTTATTTCGAGTGCTCTGGCCGATTTCTGCCGGATATGCTTTTGCCGCTGACCGACTCGCCTTCCCCGAAGACATAGCCGCCGCGCTGAGCACCACCCCAGATGCCGTGCTAGTTGCCAGCCCTGCGCACTTAAAGCGTTTACCAGAACAACTTAATTGGGGCAACGCAGCAGGCCATTTACGCATGTTATTTTCTTCTGGCGGGCCACTAAGCACCGAGGCACTGCACCTCTGCCGCAGCCTACTACGGCAAGCCCCCATTGAAGTCTACGGCAGCTCCGAAACCGGCGGCATTGCTTGGCGGGCTCGTCAGCAAGATGTACAAACGGCATGGCAAACACTACCAGGTGTAGCGGTCAAAGTGCGCGATGAGCTACTGCAAGTACGCTCAGCCCATCTAAGCGACGATCAATGGCAGGCCTGCTCTGACCGCGTAGCACTAACAGATTCAGGGTTTGAGCTAATAGGCCGTAGTGATCGGATTATCAAGATCGAAGAAAAACGGGTGTCACTCAACGCAATAGAAGACGCGCTACTCACTACAGGGCTTTTGCAAGACGCCCGCATCGTTGCGCTTAAGGGAGCAAGGCTTACGCTAGGTGTTGTTGCTACACCGAACACAGCGGGCTGGCATCTCTTTGATACCGCAGGCAAACGCGCACTGAATCAACAGCTACGCAAAACTTTGGCCCTTTGTGTAGAAGCCAGCGCCCTGCCACGGCGCTTTCGATACTTGCATGCGCTGCCTACCAACAGCCAGAGCAAAGTCACCGAAACCGCACTTGCAGCGCTCTTTGACCCACGCCGCCCAGAGGCACGCGTACTGTCTTTAAGCAGCAATCATGCCTTACTGGCGATTGATGTTAAGGCAGACTCACCCTTTTTTGACGGCCATTTTACTGACGCGCCAGTTTTACCTGGAGTGGCACAAATTGAGTGGGCGCTGCGTTTAGCGCGCGAGCTATTTGATCTGCCAGCGGTTTTTTTACGGCTAGAGCTAATTAAGTTTCAGCAGGTCATCACCCCTGATAGCCGAATACAGCTGGAGCTTGGCACACAAGCTAAAGCTAACGAATCTGTGCTTACATTTAAATTTCTATCTGCTGCAGGCCCTCACGCCAGCGGCAGAATTGTGCTGGGAGCACATCCATGAGCCTCATCAAGATCTGTGTGGTTATCCCCGTATATAACCATGGTGCAGCGATAGGCGCAGTAGTGGCATCCGTGCAACGCCATGGACTGCACTGTATCTTGGTTGATGATGGCAGCGACGCTAACTGTGCAGCGGTACTGGATCAGCTAGAAGCAACAGGCATTACACTGATTCGGCTAGCAAAAAACCAAGGGAAAGGCGGGGCAATGATTGCAGGGTTTCGCAGCGCCTCTGCTCTAGGCTATAGCCATGTTTTACAGATTGACGCTGATGGTCAGCACAATACCGCCGACATCCCTAAATTTGTAGTACTGGCTCAGCAAAACCAGCCAGCCTTAATCTGTGGCTGTCCTGTTTACGATGAAAGCGTGCCCAAAGCCCGTCTCTATGGCCGTTATGCCACTCATATTTGGGTGTGGATCAACACCCTATCGCTGGCAATTAAAGACTCCATGTGCGGTTTTCGCGTTTATCCGCTGGCCCCAACTATTGCGCTTTTTGATAGCACCAACATTGGCAAACGCATGGATTTTGATATCGAAGTGGCCGTGCGGCTGTACTGGCGCGGCATGCCTGTCATCAACCAGCCGACCCGTGTCAGCTACCCTAGTGATGGGATATCACACTTTAAAGTTCTGAAAGACAATCTGCTGATCTCTCGTATGCATGCCCAGCTTTTTGCCGGAATGCTGCTGCGCTCACCTTTGCTGATCTGGCGGAAAATTGCTGCATGAATAAGCAGAACCAACACTGGGCAGACATCGGCGAAAATACCTTTATTACCGGCATCTGGCTGCTATTTCATGTGCATCGCTTAGCTGGCCGCTGGCCATTTCGGCTGTGTATTTACCCTGTTGTTACCCTGCAATGGCTAACTAGACCCAGCCTACGTTATGCCTCTATGCAATATCTGCAGCGGCTGGAAGCCGCCACAGGCGCGCTCGGCCATACGCCATCAATACGAGACAGCCTAAAACACCTCGCGCTATTTGCCGAAACCATGCTGGATAAGCTGCTCGCTGTATCAGGCAAATATCGCTTTGATCAGATCAAAACCGAAGGCCGCGAAGCGTTTTACGCGGTGGCGGAGCAAGGCTTAGGCGGCATTATTGTGACCGCCCATTTGGGCTGCCTAGAGTTATGCCGTGCTATGGCGGCGCAGCGGAGCAAAATCCGCCTCAATATTCTGGTGCATACCCGTCACGCCGCACAATTCAATCAATTACTTAAGCGGCTTAACCCAGATAACGACTTACAGCTCATTGAAGTCACCGAAGTGGGCCCCGCCACCGCCGTGCTACTACAAAGCAAAATTGCCGCTGGGGAATACATCGTGATTGCGGGCGACCGTATTCCCGTATTTGCCAGCCAAACCGTACAAGCTGATTTTTTAGGCCATAGCGCCCCGTTCCCAGTTGGGCCCTATATTTTGGCCAACTTGCTCAAATGCCCACTCTATTTACTAGGCTGCATCCATGAAGGGCGCGGCTACCGTATTCATTTTGAAACCCTCGCTGATAAGGTTGTTTTACCACGCGGCCAGCGAGCTATCGCCATGGCTGGCTACGCGCAGCAATACGCCGATGCGCTCACCATCTTGCTGAAACGCTCGCCCTATGACTGGTTCAATTTCTTTGCCTTTTGGGACCAAAGCCATGCCAGCCAATGATGCAGCAACGCACCAAGACAATATTTGCCCTGCCAAGCACTGGCTCCACTTTTCAGACTTCCGGAACCCAATCCATGCCAACAACTCATACCCCGGCGATCTGCTTTGACGGCTGCCGCTTAAGCATCGAAGATATCGTCACAATTTCACAGCAAAAATCATCTGCAGCGCTCTCTGCCAACCCTGATTTTCGTGGCCGCATTCAAAAGGGCGCGGATTTTTTAGACCGCCTACTCAAGGATGATGGCGTAATTTATGGCGTGACTACCGGTTATGGTGATTCTTGCACCGTCACCATTCCGCCTGAGCTAATCGCAGAACTACCGCATCATCTTTACACCTACCACGGCTGTGGCGCTGGGCGTTTTCTGACCCCTGAAGAAACCCGCGCCGTGATCGCAACTCGGCTCGCGTCTCTTTCTCAAGGGATGTCGGGCGTCAGCATTGCGCTCTTAGATCAGCTTGAGGCCTTACTTAAGCACGATATTCTGCCGCTGATTCCTGCGGAAGGCTCGGTAGGGGCCAGTGGTGATTTAACCCCGCTCTCTTACGTGGCCGCCGTGCTTTGTGGTGAGCGTGAGGTGATGTACCGTGGCGAGCGCCGCGATGCCAGCGATGTATTTACTGAACTCAATATCCAACCACTACGCCTGCGCCCAAAAGAAGGCCTCGCCATGATGAATGGCACGGCGGTGATGACCGCACTGGCTTGCCTCGCGTGGCAGCGTGCCAATTATCTATGCAAATTATCCGCAAGACTCACCGCCATGAATGTGGTGGCAAGTGCGGGCAATGCGCATCATTTTGATGAAACCCTATTTGCCGTTAAGCCGCATGCGGGCCAACAAGCGGTGGCCGCACGTATCCGCAGTGATTTGGCTAGCCCAAAGCCCAGCCGTAACGACGAGCGTTTGCAAGACCGCTATTCCTTACGCTGCGCACCGCATGTGATTGGCGTACTCGAAGACGCCCTGCCGTTTTTTAGAACCCTGATCGAAAACGAGCTCAACAGCGCTAACGACAACCCGATTATTGATGCGACCAACGAGCGGGTGCTGCACGGCGGGCATTTCTATGGCGGGCATATTGCCTTTGCGATGGACAGCCTGAAAAACACCGTGGCCAATCTGGCTGATTTACTGGATCGCCAACTGGCGCTTTTGGTAGACACCCGCTTTAATCACGGCCTGCCATCCAATTTATCCGGCTGCACCGGCCCACGTGCGGCCATTAATCATGGCTTAAAAGCGCTACAAATCAGTGTGTCGGCATGGACGGCCGAAGCGCTAAAGCAAACCATGCCCGCCTCGGTGTTTAGCCGCTCTACCGAGTGCCACAATCAAGACAAAGTCAGCATGGGCACCATCGCCGCCCGCGATGCCTTGCGCGTATTGGAACTAACCGAGCAAGTAGTTGCTGCCATGCTGATTGCCGCCCGCCAAGGCATCACCCTGCGCCGCCGCATTGATACAGATCTACAACTACCCGCAGCACTGGCCACCATGCAGGCCGATTTAGAAGACCGTATCCCGCTGATTGTGGAAGACCGTGCCCTAGATAAAGAGCTGCAGGCACTGATCAGCAATATTCGTGAACAAGCATGGGTGCTGTATGACGAGCAATAATCTCAGCATTGAAATTCAGCTCTCACCCGCTTTTCATGATTTAGACCCGATGAATATCGTCTGGCATGGCAATTACACCAAATACCTAGAAATTGCCCGCTGCGCCCTATTGGCCAAGTTTGATTACGATTACCCGCAAATGAAAGCGTCCGGCTATGCTTGGCCAATTGTTGATATGCGCTTGAAATACATCAAACCTGCCACCTTTGGCCAGCAATTGATGGTGCACGCCGAAATCACCGAGTGGGAATCGCGCTTAAAAATCAACTACCTGATCCGTGATGCCGTAAGCGGCCATAAAATCAACCAAGCCCACACCATTCAAGTGGCGGTGGATATAGAGAGCGGCGAAATGCAATACGTCTGCCCAGCTATTTTATGGCAGCGGCTTGGGGTGGAGGAGCCGCAATGAAAGCAGAAAAAACTCACTCACTTTTTTTGCAAGAAATTCCCCCATCCACTTGATATAAAAACAATTAGAAATAATTGATTCATCTAAATTTTAAAAGGTCTTTTCAATGCAGTATCTTGTAATCGCTCTTATTTTATCTTCTATCACTTTAAGTGGCTGCGCATCCAGAGAAACAAAAACCAACCGAAAATTAAGTCAATTAGCTATTGTCACACCACTTATTGACGACACTTACGAATCCAGCGCGAATCATCGTGACAACAACATTAAATCAGAAAAAATCGTACTCGCCTCAGCGACTACACAGTGCCAAAACCAAGGAAAAACACCTGTTGTCCTCGAAAAAAAAATCAAAGAAACCCCTGAATTCGGCGTAATTCTTAAGTTTAAATGCGAGGTCAAATCATCAAAATAAACGGTCCATACTGTTTATTAAGAACAACTCACCATAAAGGAAGCTCCAAAAACAACGGAGCACCCTCTTGGTTCAGCTCAGCAACATTGGTCATTACAAAAGATCTAACAAAACAATGAAAACCATCTTGATGGGATTATTCTTCGCCACACTAACCCTGAGCGTTCAGGCCACAGATTTAGCCGCCAGCGTCAAAGAGCGGCTCACGCAGCCCGCCGTATTGCGCGGTTATTTTGAGCAAAACAAGCAGGTGGCAGGGTTTAAAAAGCCGCTGATTTCCCGAGGGGATTTTATTGTTGCACGGGATAAGGGAGTGCTTTGGCGCACTAAAACGCCCTTTGCTGGCACGCTTAGGCTAAGCCGCGATGAAATCGTGGCAAAACAGGGTGATGGCGAAGTGGCCTTTCGCCTCAGTGCCAGCAAGGAGCCATCAGTCAGAATGATTAATGGTCTGCTGTTTTCACTGCTCAATGGCGATGTCAGCAGCTTGGGTGAGCTATTTAAGATTGAAGGCAGCGTGAATGGCAAATCGTGGCAGCTTTTGCTTACACCCAAGCAGGCCGCATTAGGCAAAATCATGCGCAAAATTGCCTTATCCGGCGATCAATTTGTACGCCAAATTGATCTTGACGAAGCCAGCGGCGATCAAACAACCATCCGCTTTACTGCGCAAAACACTGAGCCCGCTAAACTAAGCAGCGACGAGATGGCCCGCTTTGAGTAAGCAAACCTCCACACTGCTGGCCAAAATTTGGCTGCTGATCGTGCTCGCCTTTATCGGCCACAATATTTATCTCTGGTCTGGGCATTTACAGCTAGATACCGATATTCTCGCCATGCTGCCACAGGATGAACGCGATCCTACGGTGCAAAACGCCACGCGCCAACTGGCCGATGCGGCAGCCAATCGCGTGGTGGTACTGGCTGGCGGAGCAGATTGGGAAAGCGCCAAAAAAGCCGGTGACGCTTATGCAACCGCACTAACAAACAGCAAATTGCCGCTGACCCTGCGCTACCGCATGGGGGATGAAGCAGAATGGCTGAGCTTTTTCATTCCTTACCGTAAGCAGCTACTGAGTAGCGCACAACAGCAGCTATTGCAAAGCCAGAGCAGCGATCAATTGGCCCAAAAGGCCGTTGCCATGCTGTATCAGCCTGGAATGGGTATGCCACGGCTGGGCGAGTGGCGCGATGATCCGCTTAATCTACTAGGGGGCTGGCTGGGCGAGCGCGCCGCACAAAGCAAGGTACGCGTCAGAGATGGGCGCTTAAGCATCAGTGCTGGTGATCGGCATTATGTTTTACTTACACTACAACAAAGTGGCTCGGCTTTTTCGATTAAAGCGCAGCAAGCGCTAATACCGGTACTGGATGCAGCCAAAGCCGCCGCACTCAGCCAAGCGGGCAAGGTGAGCATCCTAACCGTTGGTATTCCCTTACACGCAGCGGCAGCGGCCACACAAGCCGAGCGGGAAATTCACACCATAGGCATAGGCTCGATGCTCGGCATTGTGCTGCTTACCGTATTTGCCTTCAGCGCCATTCGCCCGCGCATATTGGTGACGCTATCTATTGCCGTGGGTTTGCTGGCCGCTGTTTCGGTCTGTAGCCTAGTTTTTGGCCGCTTACATCTTATTACGCTGGTGTTTGGAGCCAGCCTCGTTGGCGTGGCGGAAAACTACGGCAGCAATTACTTCAGCAGCCGTCAGGGCCGTGCCGCCAGCGAGCGCTGGGCCATGCTAAAAGAGCAAGCGCCGGTGATGTGGCTTGCCATGCTCACCACCGCCATTGGCTACGCCCTACTGGCGCTGACTCCCTTTCCTGGCTTAAGGCAAATTGCAGTTTTCTCTGCCGTGGGCTTATTGGCAGCCTTTGTCACCGTGATGTGGTGGTTTCCCTTGTTTGATAAAGGGCGGCTCGATCACACCAAGCTCTCACTCTGGATAGGCACACGCCGTGCGCTTTGGCCTACGCTGGGCAAAAACCGCCTCACGCTGATTTTTACCGTGATCGTCAGTAGTTTATTGCTAGCGGGCGGTATGTCTATGCACAGCAATGACGATATCCGCCTCTTGCAAAGCTCACCACCGGCACTGATTAAGCAGCAGATTGAAGTAGGCAAGCTGCTTGATCTACCTAGCCCTGCGCAGTTTTATTTGATTCGCGGTGCAAGCATCGAGGCGGTATTGCAGCAGGAAGAAGCACTTAAAGCTCGGCTTGACCCGATGATGACGCGTGGCCGGATTACGGGCTATCAAGCCATCAGCGATTGGGTGCCCTCACATAAGCAGCAAGATCTGAATTTGGCACTAACCGAGCGCACTGTGTTTGCCAAGGAAGGCGTACTCGCCAAAGCGGGGATTTTATTAGGTGAGACTCTGCAACCATCACACAACACGCCACCACCATTACTCCTAAACGATTGGCTGGCAGCTGCAGTGTCAGAACCGCTACGTCATCAATGGCTGGGCCAGTTTGAGGGCGGTTACGCCAGTGTGATGCTGATCCGTGGCGTCAGCAGCGCCAGCCAGCTCACCGAGTTGGCCGCCTTAGCACCACAGCTGACGGGTGTGCGCTGGGTGGATAAAGTGGCCGAAGTCTCGGAGGTAATGGGCCGCTATCGCGTCAAAATGGCTTGGGTGATTGCTTTGAGCTATCTACTGGTTTTTGCCGCGCTCACACTGCGCTTTGGTCGCAAGGCTTGGCGGGCGCTACTGCCAACCTTACTGGCCAGCTCGCTTACTTTGGCGATATTGGCGCTGCTTGGCCAGCCCTTACAGCTGTTTAATATTTTGGCACTGCTGCTGATTTTGGGCATGGGCGTGGATTATGGGATTTTTCTATTAGAAAACCCCGAGCCCCAAGCAACTAGGCCGTTTTTATCCGTCACGCTAGCGGCCATCTCTACCCTGCTTGCCTTTGGCCTGCTGGCGCTTTCTGCAACGCCTGCTTTACACGCTTTTGGGCTGACTATGCTGTTTGGCATTGGCCTTTCTTGGTTACTCACTCCTGCATTTATGCCCCTTACCTCCTTCATTCAAGACCGTTAAATCATGATCAATATACTTAATCAATTTGTATTTAAACACCTGCGCACCATCGAAATGGTCGGCGTATTAATGCGTATTTTTAGCTTTAGTCTCGTCAGCTGGCTGGGGCCGCAAAGCCCATTTATGTTCGTTTGGAGCCTAAACACCATCGACGCCATCATGCTGGCATGGTGCTCGGCCATCAAACGCGATTCTGCTTACACCTTACTCAATGGCTTCTGGATTATTGTGGGCCTCATTGGCATATTGCGCGCAGGGCAATTTATCCACTGATACCACGCTCCCCAGTAGCAAGCACGACAGAACCCTCATAAAAAAATCAAAATATAGCGAGAAGAAAATGCGTTTAGAGCACACAGAAATACTGATTATGGGCGCAGGGCCATCTGGCTCGGTGGCGGCGGGTTTATTACGCAAGCAGGGCCGCCAAGTTTTAATTATTGAGAAAGAAACCTTCCCGCGCTTTTCAATTGGTGAAAGTCTTTTACCACAAAGCATGGAATACATTGAAGCTGCGGGCTTTTTGCAAGATGTGATTGAAGCAGGTTTCCAGTACAAAAATGGCGCGGCTTTTGTGCGCGGCGAGCAACGCACTGCGTTTGATTTTCGCGATAAGTTTTCCAGCGGCTGGGGCACCACTTACCAAGTGCCACGCGGCCATTTTGACCACGTATTGGCCAAGGCGGCCGCCAAAGCTGGCGCTGAGGTTCGCTACCAAGAATTAGTCACGGCGGTTGATTTGAGCGGTGAGCATCCGCTGGTTACGGTGCAATCTGCCACCGAAAGCTACCAAATCAGCGCGCGATTTTTACTGGATGCCAGCGGCTTTGGCCGCATCTTGCCACGTTTGCTACAGCTAGAAACGCCTTCTGATTTCCCAGTGCGCGGCGCTTACTTTACCCATATTGAAGACCATATTTCAGGCGACTTTGACCGCAATAAAATTCTAGTTAGCGTTCACCCAGAGCACCATGATGTTTGGTTCTGGACCATCCCGTTTTCTAATGGCCGCTGCTCGCAAGGCGTGGTTGCACGGCCAGAATTTCTAGAAAAGTACCGTGGCAATGAAACCGAGCGTTTACAGGCCATTATTGCCGAAGTACCAACACTATCTGCCGTGCTAAAAAACGCCGTCTGGGATACCCCAGCCCGCCAGTTAATCGGCTATGCCGCGAATGTCAGCAGCCTGCATGGCAAAGGGTTTGCCTTACTTGGCAATGCCGGCGAATTTTTAGACCCCGTTTTCTCTAGCGGTGTGACCATCGCGGTAAAATCTGCGGCACTTGCCGCTGCCGCTATTGAGCGCGAATTTGCGGGGGAAACCGTAGATTGGCAAGCCGACTACGCCCAACCACTGAAAGCGGGTGTGGATACCTTCAGAGCTTTTGTTGAAAGCTGGTATGCGGGCGGGTTCCAGGATGTGATTTTCTATGAAGAGCAATCAAACGATGTACGCCAGATGATTTCGGCCATTTTGGCAGGCTATGCATGGGATACCAGCAATCCTTATGTAGCCCAACCACGGCGCTTAAAAACGCTGGAGCAATTATGCGCTGCGCCTACTTCAGCAAAATAAGCGCGCAGATCATGCGGCTAAATCACCTGTCAGGAATAAACGCGTGAAATATTTGATCACCGCCCTTTTGCTGGGCTTACTAAGCGCTTGCAGCGATAAGGCTGAGCGTATTAGCCTACCCGCGCTGCGATTAGCGCCTGCTGCCTTTGCTGGATCAGTAAGCCTTAGCCAAAGGCTGACGGTGATGCCGCTACCTGCCACTGAAGCACAAAGCAGTAAAACGCTGGATGCACTACTGGAAATCGATGCCGATCAGCTCCAGTTAGCGGGCTTTGCGCTAGGGCAGCGGGTTTTAACGCTGCAATGGGATGGGAAAATACTGCAAAGTAAACGCCATCCCTTGCTGCCTGCCGCCGTTGATGAGCAGCGTATTTTGCGCGATGTGCAGCTGGTGTACTGGCCAGCAACAGCCATTCAAGCGGCTTTGCCGCCAGAGTGGCGCTTAGACGACGACGATAACAGCCGTACTTTAAGCCTTGGTGATCAAGCCATGATCCGCATTACTTACGCAGCAAAACCGCGCTGGGCAGGGCTAGCCGACTTACACAACACAGCAGAACATTACCGCTTAGTGATTGATTCAAAAGAAACAGCGCCATAAGCTGCCATCGCCTTTAAAGAAAACACACCATGAGTATTTACCTTAATCATTTAGGCATCATTTGCGCTCTAGGCGAGGGTAGTCATGCCGTGCGCAAAGCGCTATTTGCTGACGCCCCCAGCGGAGTTACCCCCCACCCCAGCCTCGGCAAATCCCTGCCTTTAGGAGCCGTCACTGAACCACTGGCAGACTGCAGCGTTTTACCTGCAGAGTTGCGAAGCCGCAACAATGCGCTGCTGCTAAGCGCCCTAGCGCAAATTCGGCCCGCCGTGGATGAAGCCATTGCCCGCCTTGGCGCACATCGCATTGGCATTGTGTTAGGCACCAGCACTTCAGGGATTGGCGAAGCGCAGAGCGCCATTGCACAGCACTTGCAAACCGGCCAGCTTCCTGAGCGTTTTCATATTGCCCAGCAAGAGTTAGGCTCTCCAGCGGCTTGCCTCAGCACACTATTAAAACTGGCAGGGCCTTCTTTAGTGATTTCCACCGCCTGCTCATCCAGCGCAAAAGCCATGGCCAGCGCAGCGCGGCTGCTCAATGCGGGGCTATGCGATGCCGTCATTTGTGGCGGCGTGGATTCACTCTGTGATTTCACCGTAGCGGGCTTTGCAGCCTTGGAGTCGGTTAGCAACGAGCGCTGCCTACCCATGAGCATCAACCGCCACGGCATCAATATCGGCGAAGGCGCGGCCCTTTTTCTGATGAGTAAAGCAGCGGGGCCGGTGGCCTTAGTGGGCTGGGGAGAAACCTCAGACGCTCACCATATCTCCGCCCCCGATCCAAGCGGCCAAGGGGCTATCAGCGCCATGCAACAGGCGCTTAATCGCGCCGAGCTCATGCCAGAGCAAATTGACTATATCAATCTGCACGGCACCGCCACTCAGCAAAATGACGCGATGGAAAGCCTAGCCGTTAACCAGCTATTTGGTGCCCAAGTACCCTGTAGCTCCACCAAACCCCTTACCGGCCATACTCTAGGTGCGGCGGGCGCAATTGAGGCGGCATTGTGCTACTTAACACTCCATGGCAACCCTAATGAACAACTCCCCCCACACTGGTGGGATGAGGCGATCGACCCCACAATTGCACCGCTGGCTTTAGTTAAAGCTGGGCAAAGCGCCAAACTGCAGTACGTTTTAAGCAATTCATTTGCTTTTGGCGGCAGCAACGCGGTGCTGATTTTTAAAAAAACTACGGGGCCGCAAGATGACGCCCATTGAATACGCCATTGGCGACATCATGCCCCACTCCGCCAGCATGCTACTGCTCGACCGTGCCATCCAAGGAGACGACAAGCAGTTTGAAGCCGAAGTCACCATCCGCGCAGATAATTTGTTTTTTAGCGGCTCTGGCGTGGGTAGCTGGGTGGGCATCGAATATATGGCCCAAACCGTTGCCGCATGGGCCGGCTGGCACGCCCGCTTAAGCGGCCAGCCACCTAAAATCGGCTTTTTGCTAGGCAGCCGCCGCTATAGCTGCAGCGTCAGTGAGTTTAGCGAGGGGCAGCGGTTAAATATCCATATCAGCAGAACTTTTCAGGCCGACAATGGCCTAGGCCAGTTTGATTGCAAGATTGTGATTAATGATCAAGAAGTGGCACAAGCTGCACTCACCGTCTTTGAACCGCTTGATGCCAGTGCATTTTTAAAAGGTAATTGTAATGAGTAATAAAACAATTCTTGTCACCGGATCTAGCCGAGGCATTGGGCGCGCCATTGCACGGCGCTTGGCTGCAGATGGTTTTGATATCGTACTGCATTGCAAAAGCCGTATCGATGCAGCACAAAGTATTGCAGCAGAAATCACCGCACTTGGGCAAAGCAGCCGCATTCTGCAGTTTGACGTTGCCAACCGCAGCCAGACCGCAGAGATATTACTTGCCGACATCGAAGCGCACGGCTGCTATTACGGCGTGGTTTGCAATGCAGGTATCGCGCTAGATAATGCTTTTCCGGCCATGCCTGGGGAAGACTGGGATGCGGTTATCCATACCAATTTAGATAGTTTTTACAATGTACTGCACCCCCTGACCATGCCTATGGTGCGGCAACGCAAACCGGGGCGAATTGTTACGCTTTCTTCCGTTTCTGGCCTCATCGGCAACCGTGGACAAGTCAATTACAGCGCTGCCAAAGCGGGGATTATTGGCGCAACCAAAGCCTTAGCAGTGGAATTAGCCAGCCGAGGCATTACGGTGAACTGCGTGGCCCCTGGTCTGATTGATACCGAAATGGTGGATGAGCGCGTATTAGAAGAAGCCATGAAAATCATCCCCGCCAAACGCATGGGAAAACCAGAAGAAGTGGCGGCGGCAGTCAGCTTTTTAATGCAAGAAGACGCCGCCTATATCACCCGCCAAGTCATTTCGGTTAATGGAGGATTAATAGGATGAAACGGGTTGTCATCACCGGCATTGGTGCCATTAGCCCTTTGGGTAACAATTGGAAAACCGTTGAAACGGCCCTAAAAGCAGGCAAAAATGCCATCCAAATCATGCCAGAATGGCAGGTATTTGAAGGCCTTAATACGCAGCTGGGCGCGCCTGCCGCACCGTTTGAGCTACCTGCGCATTACAACCGAAAAAGCACTCGCAGCATGGGCCGCGTGGCATTAATGGCCACCCGTGCTAGCGAGCTGGCCCTGATCGACGCCGGCTTACTTGATAACAATCTAGTCAAGAGCGGCCAGATGGGCATTGCCTATGGATCGTCTGCGGGCACGCCAAAAGCCATTGGTGACTTTGGCCGAATGATGGCCGAAAAAAGCACCGAGGGCATCAATGCCACCACCTACATCAAAATGATGTCGCATACGGCGGCGGTAAATATCGGTGTATTTTTTGGTATTACCGGCCGCATTATCACCACCTCTAGCGCCTGCACATCTAGCAGCCAAGGCATAGGCTATGCCTATGAAACCATCAAATTCGGCAAGCAGATTGCCATGCTGGCCGGTGGTGCTGAAGAGCTGGATGCCACCGAAGCGGCTGTTTTCGATACCCTATTTGCCACCAGCGTACAAAACGCCACGCCCGAAGCCACTCCCCGCCCTTTTGACACAAAACGTGATGGCTTGGTGATTGGCGAAGGCGCTGGAACGCTGGTGCTGGAAGAGCTGGAACACGCATTGGCGCGCGGCGCGCATATCTATGCAGAAATCGTCGGCTTTGGCAGCAATAGCGATGGCACGCATGTGACTCACCCCAACTCCGCCACCATGGCCCAAGCCATTCGCCTAAGCCTTACAGATGCAGCGCTGCAGCCTAGCGATATTGGCTATATCAATGCCCACGGCACCGCCACCGATCATGGCGACATCGCCGAATCGAAAGCCACCCATGAGGTATTTGGTGAGCACACGCCAATTAGCTCGCTCAAAAGCTATATGGGCCACACCCTTGGCGCTTGCGGGGCATTAGAGGCATGGATCAGCATCGAGATGATGAACAGCGGCTGGTTCGCCCCCACAATCAACCTAACCGAGCCTGACGAGCGCTGCGCCGCACTGGATTACATTACCGGCACAGGGCGAGCCATTGAATGCGATATCGTCATGAGCAATAACTTTGCATTTGGCGGGATCAATACATCGCTGATTTTTAAGCGCTGGGCTTAAGTCTAAAAGTTCTGTAGACACAGAGATCAATGAGTACACAGAGGGCACAGAGAAAAGCGTTAAGAAAGCGTAAAGACATTGCACTAAGCAAGATCCCAAATAACTCTATTTTGCAGCTTGGGTTAGCAGGTTTAACTATTTTCTTAGTTTTCTCCGTGTAACTCTGTGCTCTCTGTGGTTCAAGATTTGGGTTTTGTTCGTATATCTAGTTATTACAATCAAGCACACCAAGGAATAAAAATGAAAAAATTTGCCACTTTATTAATCGCCGGTTTGTTATCGACTTCTGCATTTGCACGCGATACCGTATTACAAATTCCATTGGCCGATGTATTGGCAATGCCAGAGGCTCAGGGTAAATTGGATGGAACGGTTAAGTTTTATTTGGCAGGGCAAAAAACACCGCCAATTACCCAGCAATTTTCTGAAGATATTTCAAATCCCAAAACCAATGCCTTAGGTAAAAGCGATGAATTTGGCTGCAAATGGGCAGCACTTTCTGCCTTGATCTCTTTTCAGAATTCAGCCAAACGCGAAGGCGCAAATGCTGTGGTGGATTTGGTGAGTTATTACAAGAAGAACGAAACAAAAAGCGACACCACCATTGAATGCCATGCAGGTGGATTTATCATTGGCGTAGCACTAAAAGGCCGCTATGCGAAAGTGGCAGAGTAAATACTAAAAAGATCTGTATACACAGAGCTCAGGAAGAACACAGAGCACACAGAGAAAGACCCTAAGATTTTTATGTGTGCTCCGTAAGTTCTTTTAGCGTAAAGGCTTTTTTAGGGAGGCAGGCTCAGCCAGCGCATAAACATCCACACCCTGCTGGGCCAGCAAGGCCTCCAGTGCGGGCATGAGTGCGCCGAGTTTTTCTTCTAGCGCATCGCGTATGGTATCCACCACCACTTGCGTAGCGCGCTCGATTAAAAAGCAAGCCGATAAACTGGCGCGACTCTATCCGCATCAATCAAGTTGACTAACTGCGGGAGTATCGCCTTCTCAAATCCGATTTAGTTCCTCATCGGGCCTCACTGTTCGAGAATTAAAGCAATGTAGATTTGGTGCTTGAGACGGCTGAAAAGATGCTGGCTATTATTTTCAATAATCAATCTAACCCCTTTTAGAAGCTCGGCTTTATCAAAACCAGACCACACAGAAGGGGCGGGGACAGAGAGGTTGGGCGCGCAATATGGGGCGACCTCTTCAAATAAAATACGTTCCAGTGGGTTCAGGTCTACGCCTCTGACCTTGCCCGCAATTTCTTGATAATCAATCTCATTGTCTACAAATAGGTCTGACAGCGCTTCCCATATTTCCTCTCTACTAGGCTCATTCATCGGCAGCCTCAAGCGGCCTCCACGTGGCGTCTTAGCTCTCTCCATAACTCTTGATATTTCCAGCGTAGGTACGCAACATAAACCTGATGTTTGAAGCGTTTCCATTCCGATGTTTGATTCTCTTTGATTATTGCTAAGATGCCCTCTTGTAAATTTTCGCGCTGAAAACCAGTCCAAATAGGAGGAATGGGAGAAGAAAAGTTCACTGCACAGTAAGCCGATACTTCATCAAAAAAAATGTACTCCAGCGTTTCTAGGTCAACTTCTTTGACTTTCTTCGCGATAATTGGAAAATCGGTTTCGGTATCAACATATACATCCGATAAGGCTTCCCATACATCTAGGCGTTGCTGTAAATTCATCGAACTCCCCATTTGGTGAATTCTTCAAGCTCTTCATCGTATGCTTCAAGTGTCGCATTGACAGCGGCTCCTGCGACCATTGATCCAGCTAATACTACAGCTACAGCGCAAAAAGGGGCTGCTGGGCCACTAGTAATTTTTTAATGGGCTTACTGAGTAATATTGAATATTTTTATATTCTCAGTTGAATTGAAACAGATCAAAGGCTCCTTCGATAGTTTTTCCTGAGAATCTAGGTTTGGCGGTGACTTCAAAACCTTTAGGCTGAATGTGGTGATATACCACCTGGAATGTTCGAGCGAGCGAATCGTCAAATTTCCATTCCGGCACATACAAACTGCGACGTGATGAGCCACGGATAAGACCTTTACAAGAAGCAAAACGCTTAGGAATTTTGTAAAGCTTGGCCGATGCAGTCGGTTCGGTAATTATATAAGCGCTCCGATATGGAGTAGTTCGAGAAACGTCAGGCTCTAGTGATTCAATGCATAAAACTGCATTTTGGGGATGATCATTAGTATTTACATAGAGCGCCACCCCTCGGGGGTCTAGCCCAGTCACCGCTTCATCATTTAAGCGAAATGAATTTTCTAGGTTAGCGGTGATACTGTGACGCCCAGTGATAATTTTTATCTGATTGCCATGTAATTCAAAATATAACTTTCCTCCTGAAAGTTGACCTTCCCATGTCAAAAATGGCGTCTCATCACCCTCTTCAAATCCGATTGATAAGTTTTTATTTTTATCGGTAAATACCTTGTTTTTCTGTGCATTGTAAAATGTGTCGCTATCTATTGTATTTTCGATAGCCCCTACAATGGATGAGGCGCAGGCTAAAGCAGTAATAAATAATAAATTTTTCCTCATCGAGCCTCACTCTGAAAGGTATTCAGAGTGAGGTAGCCGATGAGTTCTTTCCACTCTTTGCGAAAATACCATCGTAGGAAGACTACATACCCTTTATGCCTCATGCGTTTGATGAGTGATTTTTCATTCTCATGAATGATGGTTTTAATCCCTGAACATAGTTCTTCACGATTAAAACTCACCCATACAGGAGGGACTGATACCAGTAGATTTATCCCGCAAAAAGCAGCTACTTCTTGGAAAAATATGTATTCTAGAGTTTCAACGTCAGCACCAAAGGCTGCTAATTTCTCGGCAATTCTGGGGTAGTTGACATCGTTGTCGATAAATACATCGGACAAAACAGCCCAAATCTCAATTCGCTGTTCTTCGTTCATCGAACGTCCCATTTGGTAAATTCTTCTAATTCCTCATCATACGCAGAGAGTGTTGCGTCAGCTGCTGCCCCAGCCGCCATTGCCCCTACTAAAACAACAGCAACAGCGCAAAAAGGAGCTGCTGGGCCACATATAGCAGTTACAGCAAGACCCGCAGCCCAGCCTCCAGCTAAACCCGCGCCAATCACTGTGCCCTGAGTGATTGCTTCTTTTTCTTTATTCTCAGCTTTACCAATGGAATAAATAGCGTAGCCCGCAGTAACAAGGAGACATACCTTGCCAAGTAGTCGCAGCCGTGATGTAACCGCATTCACTCTTGCCGATGAGCGTCCAGAAGCTTCAATCACTGCATAGTAGATTTTATTCTTCTCGACGGATGTTAAAGCACTGTAAGGCTTCTTAAAAATGCCATCTGCGTACTTGTCTAACAACACCTGCATGGATGTGCCTTCTTTCTTCAAGCTCTTTGCGAAAGATTTGCCAACGGGTGAGCTAGCAACACGCAGTTCTTCCATGATCCTGTTACGCATTGTCTGAGAAAATTCCGCTCCTTGCTTCACGGACATTTTTCCATTTGCGACATCTTCTCTTATTTGCTGTGAGATTCGCTTGATATTCTTTGAATAATTCTGCCTTTCAATCCCGTCATGAATGCAGTTCTCAGCAAACTTAGCGGCAGCAGCTTCAAAGGCTGCAATATTATCTTCTAAGAACCCCTTAACGGCATTTGTTTGATTGACAGGGTAAAGACCGGAAAGCGTTGTAGCACCGTTTTGTGCTGCTGCAGGGTAGTCGCTCATGTCAATTAACCAGTGATGTGTTTTAGTAGTGCTTGCGCGACGGAATTGCCCGTGTTTGCTCCTACTGGGGCAAACTCCAAGCGACTAGCTGTCTGACCTGTAGGATTGTTGAAGGCCAGCAGATTGGTACTATCGAATATGCCGCCCATCTTTGAACCGTCATCAAAGTGAGCAGTACATTGAAGCCCTTCACACGAACCGATTTCATCGAGCGTAAATTTAATCCACTTGGACGAATCGCTTGTGGCGACCGGCGTGTTTGCAGCCAGTGCTTTTGCTATTTGGCTTTTTGGGGGCGGGCTTGCTGAGCTAGCTGCGCCGGAAGCATCATCAACTGTGGCCTGACCTTGCGTGGCAATCAACGTTGCACCACATGAGGTCAACATCCCCTCCACCGCAACATTCTTGCCCATAAAGGTGTAATTACTTGCCCCAGCAACAATGGTGAAGGTCGTTTTGCACTGCGGACATTGACCTTTATGGCCAACTCCTGCCGCATTTTTGCCATAAATATTGAGTGTTGAAAACCCTTCCAGCACGACGCCGCCATGCGAGGTTAGGTCTCCTATGCGAATAATAGCGCGCTTAGCCACAGTTCTCGCCCTGATATGGTTTGGGTACAAAGATAGGGTCAAGTAAACCTTCAATCGGGGGCTCATCTGCATATTGAATAATTACAGAGTCGTTATGTATCGGTCCCGTGATCGTGTCGCCATTTTCGAGTGCGCTTCCGACTAATGCCGCAGGTTGAACGCCGAACACCAACGCAATTCCCGCGCCACTGATAATCCGTGTTTCGCTGCCGTCTTGATAACGCACCGTGTTACCGACTAGTCCAATACGTTTCCTGATTATGTCTCTTGCTCAACCTCCTTGCTCAAACCACCTAAAAGGCCTAAGGTGAACGAACGTTCTTTTTTGGAGTGGTCGTCATGGCAATCAACCCAATCCAGATGCAAAAGGGGC